>NZ_JBTTIO010000059.1:0-114674 GCF_058323355.1 Thiogranum sp. | reverse complement strand
TGCCCGCATACTGGCGGTAGCCAATGCCTTTGTTGCACTGGTCAGCCCGCGCGCCTACCGGCAGGCGGTGAGTATTGAAGAAGCGCTGGACCAGTTACTGAAAGAAGCCGGCAGCAAGTATGACCGCCATGTGGTCGCCGCACTGTTCCACGTGGCCGAGAATCGCAGTGACTGGTCGGAGTGGATCGATAACACTGATCATGACTAGCCGTCATTACTACAACCGTAGTCCGCGCAGACGCTGCTGCATGTCACGGTGAATTCCAACCAGACGTTCACGGTTCTCGACGGGCAAGACCTCCAGCGCCGCGACCCGTTCGCCATAGTCGGCTGTCACTTGCAGCAAACGCTCCACACAGCGCCCAAGCTCTGCGCGACGTAACCCGATGTTATGTGCAAACTGTATACACGCTGCCTGCAGCGGGTCATCCGCGTCCGGGTTCTCACCGTACCCACCGAAGGTTACGGCACACACCATGTTGTGCATACTGTAGGCACGCATTGGCGTTGGATCGTAGACCGGTGAAAAATGCGCTTCGCCCGCCGCGCCCACCAGGGACAGGTTCTCAAGGTGTAAATCGCCATTACCCGTTAACAGGGACAGCAGCAGGCGTTCCAGGAGATGGATTCTTGCCGTCTTTTTGTCCGCTACCAGCAACGGCTCGGCCAGGTCTATGACTTTGCCGATACGGTCCAGCGAACCATCTGTGTGCCGGACAATATCCTTTGCGCCGGATGCCAGTAATGAATACAGACTCTCCATCGGCAGCGGGAGACCGCCAGCCCCCCGGTCGAAACGTTCCACCGCCAGCGCCGGCAGGCCGCCAACTTCCGCAAACCAGTAGCGCGGTGTTTCAAAGCCGGCTTCCCGGTGCAGGTCGAGCGCAAGTGCTTCGAGCGCAACAAGCCCGGGATACGCCTGGGTGCGCTCAATCTTGAGCACCACATCGATGCGGTCATCGCGTGCAACGCGATTCGGCAGACTGATGCGACCGTCCCAGCCCTGGGCGGGTATCGCCACCAGCAACTTGGGAATCGCGCCACCCACCGATGGCGTCGGCCCCAGGCTTTCGAGAATAAAACGCGCATCCGCATCCAGCCAGGAAATCATGTCCTTGAGCGAAAAACCGAAGCGGTCGCCAATCGGCACCAGCGGACCACTGTCGTCACGGGTATACCAGCGCTGCGCGGCATCGTCATCGGTAAACACATCGACATGCCCGATACCGCCGTGTCCGGTATGCGCCAGCAACGCCAGGTCCGCCTCGAAACCGCTGCCTGGCTCAATGCCTTTCTCGCGCAGGAATGCCAGCATCAGCTTGCGCTGGAAATTCTGTTCATCAGCGGGGGGTATCAGTGCGCGGAAGCGCGGGTGCAGGGAACCACTCTGATGGTGGACAATGGTCGTGTCGGCAAACAGTTGCGGGGAATACACCAGGCTCAGGCCCGGAAGACCACTCCCGACAAAGTCCGGCGCGTAGGAAAAACGTGCGTCGGTATCCGTGACATAGAGGCTGCCCATCTTGACCGGCTGCCCGCCGGCACGTGTCCAGATACTGAGCTGCACGTCCTGCATCAGAATAAATCTCCGCGGGTCAGTTTTTCCGTGAAATCACTGTCCGGCACCAGCGTCAGCCTCAGCCCTGCCGCACCGGCCAGCCTCGCCAGTGTGGCCAGGTCCGCTCGCCCGGTACGCTTGATACGGGAAATGCTCGAATCCGGCACCGAGGCCCGCTCCGCCAGTTCAGCCTGCGACCAGCCGCGATCGCGTGCCTGGCGGAGAATATCCTGCATCAGACTGGCCACGACCGTGTCGTGTTTTTCGAGAGATATTGTCATGTTTGACAAGTATAGCGTAGTTCTATAGTTGTCAATACTGACAAATTATGGCGTATATTTAATATTTTTGACGTAAACGACAATTAATATCGGGAAATCGCCGGAAAATCTGTCATCCGTCGGTGTGCGGGTTACCGGGAACGTCGTCGCTGACGGCGACGCTGGCGTATCTGGTATAGCGTCACCACCGGGCCGGAGATCACGTACAGCAGGAAACCAAAAAACAGCACGCTGGGCGGATGACTGGAAATCACCACAAAAACCACCACGGTGAGCACCAGCGCCACGAAGGGAACACGGTTCTTGAAATCGATTTCCTTGAAGCTGTAGTAGCGCACATTGCTGACCATCAGCGCCCCCATGGCGGCGGCCAGCACAGCACCCACCATCCACATGTCCTCACCACTGAGGTTGTTGTCCTCGCTGAACCACACCAGCCCGGCCAGTACCGCGGCCGCGGAAGGACTGGGCAAACCCTGGAAGTAGTGTTTGTCTGCGCTGTCAACCTGGGTATTGAAACGTGCCAGGCGCAGCGCGGCACCGGCGGTATACACAAAGGCGGACAACCAGCCGAGCTTGCTCCAGATCCAGCCCTGCTCGATCATACTGCGCAACGCCCACTCGAAAACAATCAGTGAAGGCGCAAGCCCGAAACATACCATGTCCGACAGGCTGTCGTACTGCACGCCAAATTCGCTCTGGGTATTGGTCAGGCGCGCGACACGGCCATCGATCCCGTCCATGACCATGGCGACAAAGATGGCTATCGCCGCCACCTCGAAGTTACTGCTCATGGCCGACACAATGGCGTAAAACCCGGCAAACAGACCGGCTGTGGTAAACAGGTTGGGGAGGAGATAGATACCCCGGCGACGGGGTCGAGCCTGCTGTTCTTCGTCCATACTGTTGCCCGGGCGCAAAGCCTATTTGTGGACCAGAGAAGCTATTACATCAGATCCGGCCCTGACGTGCGAGCCGGCCTTCACCTGCACACGGCTGTTACAGGGCAAATAGATCTCCACCTGCCCGCCCATCGGGATATAACCGCAACGCTGCCCCTGCCCGACCCGCTCCCCGATACCCACATAGCAGCGCGGCAGGCTGCGCAACGGCCCGCGGTGCATAACGATAACCAGGTCGTCATTCTCATCGGTCTTCAGCCAGACACCGTGCGGCCGGTCGGCACCACCATCGTGCGGCGGCTCCATCACTTTCCCTTCCACCGGGCTGCGCGTGCTGTAAACGCCGATATGACTCATGTCGATCACCACCAGGATGGCATCGCGATCAAGGTAGGGATCGCGGGTGTTTTCCACCCGGGCAACAACACCGTCAGCAGGGCTTACGACCGCAAGCGGGCTGGCGGGTATGTCCCGCTTCGGGTCACGGTATAAAAAAACAATGGACAGGCAGAGCAGCCACAACGGCAATGACCAGAGCCAGCCAGCGGTATCGGCAACAACAAGTCCGGCAACAGCAACCACCAGGAACGGCAGCCAGCCTGCACGGGAGAAATAGGGATAACGGCCTGTCGCCATGGCGTGGGGCTCGAAAAAAAGCGGGGCTGCAAACGCAGCCCCGGATGATTACGGGTTAGTTGACCTTTTTATCGACGATTTTATTATCGCTGATCCAGGACATCATGCCGCGCAGCTTCTGACCGACCTGCTCGATCTGGTGCTCACGGCCCAGACGACGCTTGGCCTTCAGTGTGGCGGCACCGGCCTGGTTCTCCAGGATAAACTCACGGGCAAACTCACCATTCTGGATCTCGGTCAGGATGCGCTTCATTTCCGCCTTGGTTTCTGCTGTCACGATGCGCGGGCCGCGGGTCAGGTCACCGTATTCGGCGGTATTGGAAATCGAGTAGCGCATGTTGGCAATGCCACCCTCGTACATCAGGTCGACAATCAGCTTGAGTTCGTGCAAACACTCGAAGTAAGCCATTTCCGGCGCATAACCGGCTTCGGTCAGCGTTTCAAAACCGGCCTGCACCAGTGCCGTGGCACCGCCACACAATACCGCCTGTTCACCGAACAGATCGGTTTCGGTCTCTTCCTTGAAGGAGGTTTCGATCACACCGGCGCGACCACCGCCATTCGCCGACGCGTAGGACAGCGCAATGTCTTTTGCCTTGCCACTGGCATCCTGGAACACGGCGATCAATGAAGGCACACCGGCGCCCTGTGTGTACATGGAACGCACCAGGTGGCCCGGGCCCTTGGGCGCAATCATGATGACATCGAGATCGGCGCGCGGTTCGATCTGTTCGTAATGAATATTGAAGCCGTGGGCAAACGCCAGCGCCGCGCCCTTCTTGATGTTGGGCTCGATCTTGTCGCGGTACAGCTTCGCCTGGTGTTCGTCCGGCGCCAGGATCATTACCACGTCGGCGCCGTTGACGGCATCCTCGATCGACTTGACGGTCAGCCCGGCGTTCTTCGCCTTGGCTTCGGAAATCGAACCTTCACGCAGGCCGACGGTAACCTCCACACCGGAGTCCTTCAGGTTGTTGGCATGTGCATGCCCCTGCGAACCGTAACCGATAATGCTGACCTTCGAACCCTTGATGATGGAAAGGTCTGCGTCGTTGTCGTAATAAATGTTTAGTGCCATAGCTCTGTACCCTGACTGGATTTCAAATTCGTTACACATGCAAGGCGCGTTCACCGCGCGCAATGCCCGTCACGCCGGACCGCACCACCTCAATGATGTCGGCCGCGTCGATTGCTTCAATAAAGGCGTCCAGCTTGCCGCTGGTGCCGGTCACTTCAATGGTATACAAGGTGTCGGTCACGTCGATGATACGCCCGCGGAAAATGTCCGCCATGCGCTTGATCTCTTCGCGCCCGTCACCGGTCGCGCGTACCTTGATCAGCATCATTTCACGCTCGATATGCGCGCCTTCACACATATCCATCAGCTTCACCACGTCAATCAGCTTGTTCAACTGCTTGGTGATCTGCTCGATGATCTGGTCGGTGCCGGTGGTCACCAGCGTCATGCGCGACAGCGAGGGGTCTTCGGTCGCCGCTACCGTCAGTGACTCGATGTTATAGCCACGCGCCGAAAACAGCCCGGCCACACGCGACAGTGCACCTGCCTCGTTTTCCATCAGTATAGAGATGATATGCCGCATGCTTACACCAGTATCATTTCATTCAGGCCGGCACCGGCCGGGATCATGGGATAGACGTTCTCGCTCGGGTCGATCAGGAAATCCATGAACACCAGGCGATCTTTCAGCTTCATGGCTTCCTTCAGCGCGCCCTCGACATCTTCCGGCTTGCTGATCTGCATGCCGACGTGTCCATAGGCTTCCGCCAGCTTGACAAAGTCCGGCAGCGATTCCATATACGAACTGGCGTAGCGGCCCTGGTAGAAGAACTCCTGCCACTGGCGCACCATGCCGAGAAAACCGTTGTTCAGGTTAATGATCTTGATCGGCAAGCCGTACTGCAGGCAGGTCGACAACTCCTGGATGCACATCTGGATACTGCCTTCGCCGGTAATGCAGGCCACGGTGCTTTTGGGGTGTGCAACCTGTACACCCATCGCCGCGGGCAGGCCGAAGCCCATGGTGCCCAGCCCGCCGGAATTGATCCAGCGGTTCGGCTTGTCGAACTTGTAGAACTGTGCGGCAAACATCTGGTGCTGGCCCACATCGGAGGTCACAAAGGCATTGCCCTTCGTGACCTTGTACAGGGTCTCGACCACCGCCTGCGGCTTGATGTGCTCGCTGTCGGTACTGTATTTCAGACAATCCATGGCGCGCCATTCGTTGATCTGCTTCCACCAGGCCTTGAGTGCCGCCGCATCCGGCTTTGCCTTGCCGGCCTTCATCTGGGCAATCATTTCCTTCAACACCTGGTCGACCGGGCCGACGATCGGCACATCGACGCCAACATTCTTGGAAATGCTGGCCGGGTCGATATCCACATGGATGATCTTTGCCGTGGGACAGAATTTTTCCACGTTGCCGGTCACGCGATCGTCGAAGCGCGCGCCGATGGCAATCAGTACATCACAGTTGTGCATGGACATGTTGGCTTCGTAGGTACCGTGCATGCCCAGCATGCCGACAAACTGTTTGTCGGTCGCCGGGTAGGCGCCCAGCCCCATCAGTGTATTGGTGATGGGGAAATTCAGCAGCTTCGTCATCTCAACCAGCTGCTTGCTGGCATTACCCAGAATCACGCCACCACCGGTATACAGCATGGGCCGTTTTGCCGACAGCATCAGCTCAATAGCCTTTTTGATCTGCCGTGGGTGCCCCTTGGTGACCGGGTTGTAGGAGCGCATCTTGATGCGTTTCGGATAATGGAACTCCGCCTTCAGCGTGCTGACGTCCTTGGGAATATCGACGACCACCGGCCCGGGACGACCGGTCGTCGCCACGTAAAACGCCTTGCGGATGGTAAGCGCGAGGTCCTTCACGTCCTTGACCAGGAAATTGTGTTTCACACAGGGACGGGTGATACCGACATTGTCGACTTCCTGGAAGGCATCGTTACCGATCATCGCGGTCGGCACCTGGCCGGCAAATACGACCAGCGGAATCGAATCCATGTAGGCGGTGGCGATACCGGTCACCGCATTGGTTGCACCTGGACCCGAGGTCACCAGCACCACACCGGGACGGCCCGTGGAGCGCGCATAGCCATCAGCGGCGTGCGTCGCAGCCTGCTCATGGCGCACCAGAATGTGCTCGACCGTATCGCGCTGGTCGAGTGCATCGTAAATCGGCAACACCGCGCCGCCGGGATAGCCAAACACATGCTTGACGCCCTGCGCTTCGAGGCTGCGTACAAAAATTTCCGCGCCAGTCAGCTCCACCTGTTTCATCTCCCGGGTGCAGACAAAAGTCAAAAAACCAGAAAAAAAGCCCGTATATCGGGCACATGCACAAAAGTGCAGGTTCAGAACTGGCTAATATTGCCACCGTTTCCGGACAGAATCCAGACCTGTTTTAAACGGAATACCCTGACCTGCTCAACGTTTTCCCGCCGCTGCCGTGAACCCATGACTTGCCGCACGCGTTTATGCGTGGTAAGTATCTGAAATGCGACGACAACCAAGGGGGTTTACATGAACGCTCGGACACTCATCAGCGCCATCCTGCTAGTGGCGATGGCTGGCGGCGCCCAGGCCGCCATGTATAAATGGAAGGACGAGCATGGCAACACCCAGTTCGGCCAGTTCCCCCCTGCCGGGGTCGAAGCCGAACGGATGAAAGCCCCACGCGCACCTGCCTCGTCCGGTAAATCCGGCCCCGGCCTGCAGGAGCGCGTCAAGGCGCTGGAAGAGAAACAGGGCCAGGACCGGGAAAAGGCACTGATGGAGAAACAGGACCGGGAACGCGCCGCGCAACTGAAACAGAACTGCGACAACGCACGAAAAACCGTACAACTGCTGGAACGTGGCGGCAACCGCCGCTATCGCATGCCGGACGGCACGGTCCAGCGCCTTGACGAGAACGAAACCCGTCGTCGCATCAATGAATCGAAACAATATCTCAAGGAGAACTGTTCCTGAAGCCCGACCATGACGGAGGAGACCGAACATGCCGCTGCTAAAAATCCAGACCAGCCAGGCCATCGATGAAACAACCGCAAAGGCCCTGATCAGGGATGCCTCGGCCAGCATCGCCGGGCTGCTGGGCAAACCCGAGCGCTACGTGATGGTCAGTCTCGAACACAATCCCCGCATGTTGTTTGGTGGCAGCGACGACCCGCTCGCCTACCTGGAACTGAAGAGTATCGGGCTGCCTGAATCACAGACGGCTGAGCTGTCGAGTAGCCTTTGCAACCTGCTCAACACATCGCTGGGCCTGCCGGCTGACCGCGTGTATATCGAATTTGCTGATGCCGCCCGGCATATGTGGGGGTGGGATGGGGGGACATTCTAGCTTTTCAGGTCTGTGCGATGGCTCTTTCATGGCGCCTTGCGCATGCCTGCGCCGAAGCCATGAAAGAGCCACCGTGCAGGGCCACGACTCGAAGCCCCCTTGCATCTGATGCGTGACAGAAAGAAAAATCAGCGTTTCCCTAATTCCGGCCCCACCGTTACAATCCTGCGTCATATTCCCGGACAATTGATGAAACCCGAATGAAAGTCTCCCGCTTCCCCCTCGCCACCGTAAAAGAAACCCCCGCCGACGCTGAAGTCATCAGCCACCAGTTGATGATGCGCGCCGGCATGATCCGCAAGATCGCCGCCGGCCTGTACAGCTGGCAACCACTTGGCCTGCGCGTACTGCGCAAGGTTGAAGCCATTGTGCGTGAGGAAATGGACCGGGCCGGCGCGCTGGAGTTATTGATGCCCGCCGTGCAACCCGCCGAACTGTGGCAGGAATCCGGTCGCTGGGAACAGTACGGGCCGGAACTGCTGCGCTTCAGGGATCGCCACAACCGCGAGTTCTGCATCGGCCCGACCCACGAGGAAATCATCACCGACCTGGTACGCCGCGAAGTGCGCAGTTACAAGCAACTGCCGGTCAACTATTACCAGATCCAGACCAAGTTCCGTGACGAGATCCGGCCACGCTTCGGCATTATGCGCGCGCGTGAATTCCTCATGAAGGACGCCTACTCGTTCCACCTCGACAAGGCCTCGCTGGATGAAACCTACCAGCTGATGTACGACACCTATACACGCATCTTCACCCGGCTGGGGCTGGACTTCCGCGCCGTGCGTGCCGACAGCGGTTCGATCGGCGGCGCTCTGTCCCACGAGTTCCATGTGCTGGCCGATTCCGGGGAAGACGCTATCGTGTTTTCCAGCGAAAGCGACTATGCCGCCAACCTTGAACTGGCCGAAGCGTTACCGCCTGCAGGTGAACGCCCGGCTGCCACAGCTGAAAAACGGGCCGTCGATACACCCGCTGCGCACAGTATTGAGGAGGTATGCAAGGCACTCGATGTCAAACCGGAACAAACCCTCAAGACCCTGCTGGTGGAAGGTACCGGAGGTGGCGTGGTAGCGCTGTGTCTGCGCGGCGACCACATCCTGAATGAAATCAAGGCGGAAAAACTGCAACAGGTGGCGCAACCGCTCACCCTGGCCAGCGAGGAACAGATTCGCGCGACGGCAGCTTGCAGCGCCGGCTCGCTGGGCCCGGTCGGGCTGGAAATCCCGGTCATCGCTGACCATTCCGCCGCACAGCTGGCCAACTTCGTGTGTGGCGCCAATGTCGACGGCAAACACCTGACCGGCGTCAACTGGGGCCGTGACTGCCCGGAACCGCAGGTCGCCGACCTCCGCAATGTCGTCGAGGGCGACCCCGGCCCGGACGGCAAGGGCGTGGCAAAGATCGCCCGCGGTATCGAGGTCGGTCACGTGTTCCAGCTCGGGGACAAATACAGCCGTGCCATGAAAGCCACTGTACTGGATGAAAACGGTAAGGAAATTATCATGCAAATGGGCTGCTACGGTATTGGCGTGTCGCGTGTCATCGCCGCCGCCATCGAGCAGAACCACGATGACCATGGCATCCGCTGGCCTTCCGCGCTGGCGCCCTTCCAGGTCGCACTGCTGGGCATGAACCGCAAAAAGTCACACCGGGTGCGCGAAGCCTGCGAGGAACTCTACGAACAACTGCTGGCCGCCGGGCTGGATGTCATTTTTGACGACAGAGAGGTAAGGCCCGGGGTCATGTTTGCCGATATGGAGCTTATTGGTATACCGCATCGGGTGGTAATTGGTGAAAAAAATCTGGACAAGGGGCTGGTGGAGTACAAATCGCGCAGCGGTGGCGACAACCAGGACATTGCGCGTGATGAGATTGTCGCCTTCCTCAAATCACAACTGGCCTGAGACAACCCCGGCCCATTCGTCATACCGGCGAAGGCCGGTACCCAATGCATTGACGGCCCTGGATTCCGGCATACGCCGGAATGACGGCATCCGGGGACTGACTTGTCTGTTGCCCCTGCTCGCCCTCCTGTACTGCGGTGTGATCAATGCCGCCACCCAGGAACGCCCCGACGCCGAGATGCGCGAACTGCTCATCCATGCCGTACAATCCTCCGACAGCTTTGCAGACCGCTTCGCTGCCGAGGTCTGGCTAACGGACATGTCGAAGCGGCTGGCGGGTAAAATCTCCGACCCCGAAGAACGCCTGCTGATCCTGAAAACCGCCCATTACGAAGCTACCCGCGCCAACCTGCCACCGGAAATGGTACTGGCGCTGATCGAGGTGGAGAGCAACTTCGACCGCTTTGCCATTTCACACGCCGGCGCACGCGGCCTGATGCAGGTGATGCCTTTCTGGCTGGATGAAATCGGCCGCCCCAACGATGACCTGTTCGACATCCACACCAACCTGCGCATGGGTTGCACCATCCTGCGCCTCTACCTCGACAGGGAAAAAGGCGACCGGACACGGGCACTGGCCCGCTATAATGGCAGTGTCGGCAAGACCTGGTACCCGCAGCGGGTGTTCAGGGCCCTGTCAAAACGCTGGTACCGCCTGTAATCACCGCATGGACTGCATAAACCTGCAATTGTTGCAGTCGCTGGCCCACAGGTTAGACTACCGGCATCGCACACAGTACTACGAACCCGGCCTACATGTCTGAAACCAAACGCCACATACCATCAGCGCCTCCTGTCCGGGACAATCTCTCTGGCCAGGCGCAGGATAACGGACTGGAACAACAGGTCGAAATCCTCAAGCAGGAACTGGAATCCCTGAGCTATTCTGTCTCGCACGATTTGCGCGCACCGCTGCGCAGCATCCGCGGTTTCACAGAAGCGCTACTGGAAGACAACAGCGAACAACTGGACGCAACCGGCAAGGACTACCTGAAGCGGATTTCAGGCGCCGCCAGGCATATGGGTGAACTCATCGACGCCATGCTGGTTCTGTCACGCGTGACGCGCAAGGATATCCGTCACACTGACGTTGACCTGTCACAGGCCGCCCGTGAAATATCGGCCCGGCTTCACCAGCAGGAACCCTCCCGCACCGCTGAATGGGTAATCACCGACAAGCTGCACACCGAAGGCGACCCTGAGCTGTTACGGATCGTGCTGGAAAACCTGCTCGACAACGCCTGGAAATACAGCAGCAAAAATAGCGGGGAAACCTGTATCGCATTCGGCGCGACCGAACAGGACGGCCGGACAGTCTTCTTCATCCGTGACAATGGCTGCGGGTTTAACAGCAACTATGCGGACAAACTGTTTACCGCCTTCCAGCGCCTGCACGGCAAGGAATATGCGGGCAACGGTATCGGGCTCGCCACGGTTCAGCGCATTATCCAGCGACACAGGGGGCAGGTGTGGGCTGAAAGCATACCCGGCGAAGGATCGACGTTTTACTTTAGCTTCAATTGAGTGAACACCCCGACATCCATCAACCATACAGGCGGCTGTACAAACCGTCTGCCTTGAGCAGATCCCTGTGCGTACCCTGCTCGGCAATCTGCCCGTTCTCGAAAACATAGACATGATCGGCCTGTTTCACGGCACTGAGGCGGTGCGCAATAATCAACACTGTGCGCCCTTCCAGGAAGGGTTTGAGCGCCTCGTGCAAGTGCGCTTCTGTTTCGGTGTCCAGCGCCGAAGTGGCTTCGTCAAAAATGACCACCCGCGGGTCATTCAACAACAAACGCGCAATCGCCATGCGCTGGCGCTGCCCACCGGACAGGCGCACACCCTGCCGGCCCAGTTGTGAATCCAGTTGCTGCGGCATATCGCGCACGCTGTCTTCCATCTGTGCAACACGCAATGCCTCCCACAACCGGTCATCCGGGTAGTCCCGCCCCAGCGTCAGGTTGTTGCGCACACTGTCATTGAACAGCACCGGGTGCTGTAGCACCGTGGCGACATGCTCACGTACCACCTCGAGTCCAATCTTCTGTACCGGCACACCATCAAAACAGATCTGCCCCTGTTGCGGCTGGTAGAGGCCGAGCAACACCTGTACCAGAGTGGACTTTCCACCGCCGCTGGCGCCGACCAGGGCGACGCGCTGTCCGGCCTCGATATTCAGACTGACACCATTCAGTACCGGCTCGTCAGGACGGTAGGCGAAATGGACATCCTCTACCTGTACAGAAACACCACGCCGACCTTCGAACGGATTCTGTTCGGTGGGATAACGAGGCTCTTCACGCAAATCAAGCAGACTGTTGATGCGCTCCAGTGCTGCACGCGCGCTATAGAACGCATACTGGATATTCAGCACCTCCTGCACCGGTCCCATCATGAACCACAGGTAGGCGAACACCGCCATCATCTCGCCGATGCTGAGCCCGGAATAAACCACCATCAGCATACTGACAGCACGAAACAGATCGAAACCCACCAGGAAAACAAAAAACGACAGGCGACTGGCGGCATCGCTCTTCCACGAAAAAGCCGCCGAGTCCTGTTTTATCTTCCAGGCCCGATCGATCACGCGCTTGAGGTAATAGCCTTCACGGTTAGCGGCCCGGACCTGCTGGATAGCATCCAGTGTTTCTGTCAGCGCACCCTGAAAAACCTCAAAGGCCTG
Source organism: Thiogranum sp. (assembly GCF_058323355.1). NCBI lineage: Bacteria > Pseudomonadati > Pseudomonadota > Gammaproteobacteria > Chromatiales > Ectothiorhodospiraceae > Thiogranum > Thiogranum sp. The sequence goes on along the minus strand of NZ_JBTTIO010000059.1, from coordinate 102,334 downwards.
GTTTTCACGACGTTTCAGCTGTTTGACCTGCTTGCCCAGCGACACGGTAAAATACACCACCACCGGGTTGAGAAACAGGATCAGCAAGGCCAGTTTCCAGTGCATCCACAACAGCACCCCTGCCGCACCGATGAGTGACAACACGGCGATCAGGAATTTACTCACTGTCATGCCAATGAATTCATCAACGGCATTCAGGTCAGTCACAAAGTGCGACGTCACTTCACCGCTACCCATGGCTTCGTACTCGGCCAGTGAAATTCGCTGCAGGCGTAATAACAAATCACGACGGATACGAAATACAACATCCTTGGAGATAAAACTGAATTGTCGTGTTTGCAACACCGTCAACATCACGTTGGCAAAGCGCAACACAATAGTGGTAAGTAAAATAGCGGTAATATACAACACCGGCCCGTGCCAGCTTTCCGGGAACAGCCGATTCATGGCACCGACCAGCGTTGCGGGCTCCTTGAGCAACACCTCATCGACCAGTAACGGCATCATCAGCGGCAGGGGCACACTGACCAGCACAGCAAGTATGGCGATGGCGTTTGCGAACAACAGCTCACGTCGGTGTTCGCGGACAATACCCATCACCCGCTCCCAGCTATAGCGCCCGCTTGTCACCGCCATGTCCTTTATCTCAGCCATTAACCTTCTCGAACAGGGCCATGGACTCCACATGTGCCGTGTGCGGGAACATATCCATGACACCGGCGGCAACCAGCCGGTAGCCGTGTTCATTAACCAGCAGCCCGCTATCACGCGCCAGCGACCCGGGGTGACAGGACACATAGACGATACGCTCCGCACCCAGTGTCGCGATATACGGCATCATTTCCTGTGCACCACTGCGTGGCGGGTCAAGCAGAATATGACTGTATTGCTGCTGCATCCAGCTTTGTCCCGCCGGGTCCAGGGTGAGATCAACGGCATGGTATTCCACATTGCCGATGTTGTTGTATTCGGCATTTTGCCGTGCCCTTTGCACCAGCCCGGCATCCCCTTCCACGCCGGTCACGTGCGCCGCATGACGCGCCAGTGGCAAAGTGAAATTACCCAGCCCGCAGAACAGGTCCAGTACCCGGCTGTCCTTGTCCAGATCCAGCAGCGCCAGCGCCTGGCGAATCATGGCGCGGTTGATATCGACATTCACCTGGGTGAAATCAGTCGGCTGGAACTGTATTTCGATATCATGATCGCGCAGATGACAGGACAGTTGTGACGCATCCGGCCACAAAGGCGCGACCGTATCCGGACCACCCGGCTGCAACCAGATGTGCAGGCCGGTCTTCACGGCATAATCTTTCAATATTTGTGTGTCACTGTCCGACAGGGGGTCGAGGTTGCGGAACACCAGCGCTGTGGCCGGCTCACCCACGGCGACTTCGATCTGTGCAATGCGCTCACGTGCCTGCATACCCTGAATCAACTTCGCCAGCTCATCGAGACGCTCGCCCACGGAGGGATGCAATACCTCACAGCGCCGGATATCGGCGAGAAACGGTTTGCGCTTTTCACGGAAACCGACCAGCACACGTCCTTTCTTGCGCACATATTTAACGCCCAGACGCGCCCTGGTGCGATACCCCCAGGACGGCCCGGTCAGCGCGTCGAGCACCCGCTGCGGTGTAACCTTGCCGATACGCTCCAGGTTGTCCAGCAGGGTCTGCTGCTTGGCCAGTATCTGGCTGGCCGGCGCCTGGTGCTGGAGACTGCAACCGCCACAGATTTCAAAATATGCACATTTCGGCTCGACCCGCTGTTCCGAAGCCTGAAACAGCTCACACAACCTGCCCTCATCATGTTTGCGTGATTTCCCCGTATACAGAAAGCTCAGTTCCTCACCGGGTAATGCGCCATCAATAAAGACGGCCTTGCCCTCAACATGCGCCACCCCACGTCCATCGTGGGTCATGGACTCGATCGTAACCCGTACCGGGTAGTTGGGCAGTTTTGGCTTTCTGCGACGTTTACCCATTGACCCGCCAGTGTTGCAGGAATTCACTGAAGTGCGGCTTGTTCTCCTGCCCCAGTGTTTCACGCAGCAATTCCAGCTCCTGGTCGTAGGCCTTGTGTGTCAGGTGCCCGCGGATCAACTGGAAGCGCAGGTATACCAGCCAGGTGTTCAGTACATCGGTTTCGCAATAATCACGAATACCTTCAATATCACCGGCATGAAACGCATCCCACACCTTTGCGCCGCTCATGCCCATCTTGCCGGGAAAACCGAGCATGGTCGCCACCTCATCGAGTTTGGCGTTGGCGCGCATCTGGTAGCCGGCCAGCACGTCCATCAGGTCGGTATGGCGCGCGTGGTAACGACTGAGATAGTTGTTCCATTTGAAATCCCGGTCATCATCACCGGTATCCCAGTAGCGCGGCGCCTGCACGCCGTGCAACAGTGAACGGTAGTGCAGGACCGGCAGGTCGAATCCGCCACCGTTCCATGACACCAGTGTCGGTGTGAACTTGTCTATCCCATCGAAAAACCGCTGCACCAGTTCCGCTTCATCTGCACCCGGTTCGCCCAGTGACCAGACCCTGACCTTGTCATTGTGACGCAACACCACGGAAATGGCGCAAATCCGCTGCAGGTGCAGGGGCAGAAACTCGCTACCGGTCTTTTGCTGACGCAGGTGGAACATGGCCTTGGCCACATCGGCATCGTCAAGATCCTGCAGATCGTAGAGTTTGCGACCACTCTCGACATCCGGAATGGTCTCGATATCAAAAACAAAAATATTATTCATGCGCGGCCCGGTGTCGAACTCGTCGGATTGTAAACATATGGGCTGATCCCCTGGAGGTACCGGCGTATTATACGGCCTGTTGCGCCGGCGCGGTATCAGGTCACGGATGGCGGAACATCACGTTTTGTCCCGTGATGTTCCTCATAAATCTGCAGGTATTCCTTCTCCATACTGGCAAACTTGTCGGACAACTCGGCGTAGGCTTTCTGCTGCTCAAGCTGCTGCTTGCGAAGCGCCTCCTTTTCCTCGGCATCTTTCCGGTCCTTTTCCAGTTCCTGGGTCAACAGCATGGAAATCTGCCCCTGCAAGAACTGGTTCTCTTCCTCAATGACTGAAATAACAGTCTCCAGTTCACGGTTACTTTCTTCCAGGATTTCCAGCGCCAGCGCGAGTTTTTCCTTGTCGGATAATTCGGCTTTCTGCTGTGTAATCAATGCCGCCAGTTCGGTAATTCGCTGCTCCTGCAGGGAAATAATATTGCGTATACTTTCAACCCCCTGGTCAATACCCGACAGGGTACCCGCAATACTCTCACTGCCCGTTTCAATCGGCTCGGACGTCTTGCGCAGAATCTCCGAGAAGGCATCTTCCACATTTTCCAGCTGCGAACTCATCTGACGATTTTCCCGTTCAAGTTCCTCCAGCAAACGCTTCAACTCGGGTGACTGCTCCTCGGCAGGAATCATGCGTTGCAGTTCCGTCTTCAGGCTCTCACCACGCACATTGTTTTCGTCTACCTTACCTTTAAGTTCAAAGAACAGGTCACGAAACTGCTCCAGGTTGGCCAGGCGCTTTTCGTATGAATGCACCTGCAGTTGCAATGATTCAACCTGTGGCGATATGACATCATCGGGAAATAGTGGTGACAGTGATTCTTCCAGCAAGTCCCATAACTTGTCCTCATCCTGGCCTGCCCGGTCAACCGCCTGCTGCTCTGCCCTGAGAAAAGCCAGGCGCATTTCGACCAGTTTCTTTCCATCAGCTGTATCCGTGTCATTCATAGCCGCCAGACGGGCATCCGCCTGGCGTACTGCCTGCTGCAGGCAGGCAACATACTGGTCCTGGGCAGCCGGCTCGTTATTTTCTCTGCTACCACCCTGGCGTCGACTGCGCCGAAAATACAGGTAGGCCGAAAAAAGCAGGCCGGCAAACAGGACTTCCAGCAGAACAAGTGCCGCAAACGTGGATATTTCCATAGAGTTGTGACTCCTGCTCGCCCCGTCCCGCTAATGCCAGGCCCTGACCATCAGCGCCGGGTTCAGTTCGTCCGTCATCGGGGTATAAAAATCTACAATACGGTATCTTTCTTCATGTGTATCCCGCACTGGCTGTTCTTCCGAGTAACGATCATCCTGCTGTTTGACGACCATCACGCTCGGGTGCGCCGTGTCATCAGGATCCCTGTGTATGACAACAGCAATCTCACCGTTTGCCAGTTCGACCGGGGTACCCGGCGGGTATACCCCTACTACCTTAACCATAAGCCTGGCAAGAGCTTCACCATACTTCCCGGCATTCAGGTAAATCCGCTTCAGGGCTTTTGCTGAATCAGGCGTTCTGCCTGCACGTGGCAGAACCCCGGCAAGGTAACAATCGACCACCCCAACGATACGCGCAGTTTCCACTATATTATCGCCGTCCAGTCCAAGCGGGTAACCGCTCCCGTCCCGCAATTCATGATGCTGGCGTACCGTCTGCAGCCAGGATGGATCACTCACACCCAGCGACTCAAGCAGTTCAGCAGAGCGGCCGGGGTGTTGGAAACGCGCTCGATCCTGTTCATCCGTTAACGGGCCGGCCTGATTTGCCCACTCATCATGATATTCGAACATACCAAGGTTCGCTGTCAGTGCTGCACTGCCAAGCACGCGCAGCCGGGGCTGGTCATAGGCCAGTATTTGCGCGAACTGTGTGGCAAGAAACAGTGAGTAGATTGCGTGCAATGACTGGTACTGCGGCCGTGATTGAAGTGGACCGCGGCACGGCAAATAGCAGGGTGCTCTGTGAACAGGCATGTTCCCGACTCTACCAGCGCGTGCACCGTAGACAAATCCGTGGGCGGACCATGGCAAATACCGGCAAACACCTCGATAACCCGGTCCGCCAGGTGTTCGATAATGCGCAGCGGACCCACCACAGTGTGCGCCCGTAATGCAGCGGCTGCCGAGTGTACGCGCGCAGGCGTCTCCGCCACACCATCAGACACAGTGACAACCTGCAAATTCATCGTCAGGATGCGCTCACGACTTGCAAGTGTATTGATAATAAAACCCTTGCGGAACATGACTCTGCCCTGTCGGTTGCACAAATCCCACGGAATTGCCTTACCGACAGGCAACATGGCTTCCGTCAACTCCATCCCGTCTACCTCCCTTGACACTATCGGCAGACACTCACAGGGAAAACCCCGTCGGTTTCCGCGCCGCACTTCCTTGACAGGCGGATATTATGCCGAAAAAACAGCCAGATCAAACCCGGCAATGACCTCATACGGCTTCGGCTCCGGCTTGATATATATCAAGGACACCCTGCAAATCACGGCCCGATAATCAGCACTCACACGATTTCCTGATGCCTGCGGAGGGACTGCAATGAAAACCTCGACTTTTAGCTCACGCAAGGGGTTGCTCGGCCTGACGATAGCCGCCCTGTTGACCGGACCTGCAATAGCACTTGCGGACAAACACAAACACCCGACGACCGAAGCTGAAACAAAGTATGAAGGCGCTCCATCCGTCGTTGACACGAGCAAAACAAAGGACCTGATAACTACCGATGGGCCGGCCATGACAGTTGATGAATTCAACCACGCCAAGCAGATATTTTTTGAACGCTGCGCCGGCTGCCACGGTGTTTTACGCAAGGGTGCCACCGGCAAACCACTCACGACAGACATTACCCGTCAGCGTGGGATCGCTGCTCTCAAGGCCTTTATCACCTATGGCTCACCGGCCGGGATGCCCAACTGGGGGACCTCGGGTGACCTGACTCCGGACCAGATAGACCTCATGGCACGTTATCTTCAGCATGAACCTCCACAGCCTCCGGAATGGGGTATGGAGGAAATGAAGGCCACCTGGAAAGTTGTCGTACCAGTGGACAAACGTCCGAACAGAAAAATGAACAGGTACAATATCGAGAATATCTTCTCGGTTACCCTGCGGGATGCCGGGCAGATTGCACTGATCGATGGCGATAGCAAGAAGATTATCAATGTTATCGACACCGGTTATGCCGTACATATTTCCAGACTGTCAGCATCCGGACGTTATCTGTATGTCATCGGCCGCGACGCCAGGGTAAATCTTATTGATCTGTGGATGAAGAAACCCGACACCGTGGCAACCATCAAGACCGGGATGGAGGCGCGTTCGGTCGAAACCTCGAAGTACAAGGGATTCGAGGACAAATATGCGATTGCCGGTTCCTACTGGCCACCCCAGTACGTGATTATGGATGGTGATACGCTGGAGCCAAAAAAGATTGTCTCAACCCGCGGCATGACGGTAGATACCCAGGCGTACCATCCGGAACCGCGCGTAGCCGCAATTGTCGCCTCTCACGAACACCCCGAGTTCATTGTCAACGTCAAGGAAACCGGCAAGATTCTGCTGGTGAACTATGAGGACATCGACAACCTTTCAGTCACCACCATACCGGCAGCACGATTCCTGCACGACGGCGGCTGGGACTCCACTCACCGTTACTTCCTGACAGCGGCGAACAAGTCCAACAAGATTGCCGTCATCGATTCGAAAGATCGCGATCTGAAAGCGCTGATCGATGTCACCAAAATCCCGCATCCGGGACGTGGCGCAAACTTTGTTCACCCGAAGTATGGGCCTGTCTGGGGCACCAGTGCACTGGGCAACGATCACATTACACTGATCGGCACCGACCCGGCAAAACACCCTGAAAACGCCTGGAAGGTTGTGCAGATACTAAAGGGCCAGGGTGGCGGATCCCTGTTCATCAAGACACACCCGAAGTCCAGTAACCTCTGGGTGGATACCCCACTGAACCCTGACACGAAAATCAGCCAGTCGGTTGCCGTGTTCGATATCAATAATCTCGACAAGGGCTACACCGTCCTGCCAATTGCGGAATGGGCCGGGCTGGGTAAAGGCCCGAAACGTGTCGTCCAGCCGGAGTACAACAAGGCCGGCGATGAAGTGTGGTTCTCGGTATGGAACGGCAAGACTGAGGAGTCAGCCCTGGTTGTGGTTGATGACAAGACCCGCAAGCTGAAAAAGGTCATCAAGGACAAGCGGCTTGTGACACCAACCGGCAAGTTCAACGTGTATAACACCGTGCACGACGTTTACTGAGAAAACGGGATAACGGCGGGAAGTGCCCTGGTACTTCCCGCCCGGGGCCCGCAACACTGACGGGGCATCGACAATGACGAAAAAAGGCAAGATATATCTGGTAGGTGCAGGACCGGGAGACCCCGACCTGCTTTCTGTCAAGGCACTGCGCCTGTTGCAAAGTGCGGAAGTCATCGTATACGACCGGCTTGTCTCCAGCGAAATCATGCAATATGCCGCCGACGCCGCAACACGCATTTATGTGGGAAAGACTACCGGACACCACACGCTGAAACAGGAAGAAATCAACGCCCTGCTGGTAACACTGGCGGGTAACGGACAAGACGTGGTGCGCCTGAAGGGTGGTGACCCGTTCATCTTCGGCCGCGGCAGTGAGGAAGCACTGGCGCTGGCACATGCACAGATTTCCTTTGAGGTGATACCCGGCATCACGGCTGCCCAGGCCTGTGCTGCCTATGCCGGCATTCCGCTGACACACCGTGGTCTGTCACGAGGCGTACAGTTTATTACCGGGCACCGCAAAAACAACGACGAATTACAGATTGACAAGTCCACTCTCGCAGACCCGGGGCAAACTCTGGTGGTATACATGGGGCTCGCCAATCTGACCAGGATCGTTAGCGACATCATTGACGCAGGGCGGGCTGCACACACGCCTGCTGCCATTATCGAGCGTGGCACCACTGCACAACAGCGTACTGTATTGACAACGCTTGGGCAGCTACCGGTCGCCGCCCGACGCCATGCGATTGAATCACCTGCCATGCTGGTAATCGGCGAAGTCGTCAATCTCGCACATGATCTTGTCTGGTTTACGCCCATACTCGAAGAGGCTCAGCGCCGTTATGCGTAAACACCTGCACTGGCTCCTGTTTGTGATGTTGTTACCGGGACTGCTGAATGCAGCCCCCTCGGCCGAACGACAGGCTGAGCTGCGAAACCTGCTCTACCAGGACTGCGGTTCCTGCCATGGCATGAAACTGACAGGAGGGCTTGGGCCGGCACTGACGCCAGATGCCTTGCAGGGGAAACCGCGTGAACTGTTACTCGCGACAGTCCGGGAGGGGCGAAGTGGCACACCTATGCCGCCCTGGAAACAGCAGTTGACTGATACAGACATTGCCTGGCTGGTCAATCTTCTCCTCAATCCGGAGAGCACGCCGTGAAAGGTCTGTGGCTGACCTTGTTACTTTCTGTCTGTACAACGGCTGTCGCGGATACGTTACGCGGGACCGGAGACCTCGGCGTAGTGATCGAGCGCGCCGATGGACAACTGCTACTGGTTGAACACAGTGGTGACACAATACTCTCACAAGTCACTGGACTCGGTGATCTCTCCCACGCTTCAGTCGTCTTCTCAAGGGACGAACGTTTTGCTTATGTGTTTGGCCGTGATGGCGGCCTGACAAAGGTTGACCTGTTGCAGAGCAAGGTCGTCAAGCGCGTCATGCAGTCAGGCAACAGCATCGGCGGTGCCATTTCACAGGATGGAAAGCTGGTGGCTGCGTCCAACTACACTCCCGGTGGTGTCCGGGTATTCAGTGCCGACACACTTGAACTGGTCGCCGATATCCCGGCGGAATATGCCAATGGAAAACGATCAAAAGTGGTTGGCCTGGTCGATGCACCCGGCCAGCAGTTTGTGTTCAGCCTGTACGATGCAGACCAGATCTGGATTGCCGACATGCACGATCCTGCCAAACCGGTCATCAGCCGATTTAAAAATGTCGGGCACCTGCCCTACGACGCATTGATTACCCCGGACGGGCGTTACTACATCGCCGGTCTTTTCGGTGACGACAAACTCACTCTGCTGGACTTGTGGCACCCGGATAAAGGTGTTCGTTCAATCCTGGACGGCTATGCAAAACACGATGAAAGACTGCCGGTCTACAAAATGCCGCATCTTGAAGGCTGGGCTATCGCCGGCAGGCAGGCTTTTGTACCGGCCGTGGGACAGCACAAGGTACTGGTAGTCGATACCGACAACTGGCAGAACCTGGACGAGATCGATGTTCATGGCCAGCCGGTGTTCGTCATGGCGCGCCCGGATGGCCGGCAGATCTGGGTGAACTTTGCTCACCCGGACAACGATACCGTTCAGATCATCGACACGGAAAGCCACCACATCATCAAAACACTGAAACCCGGAAAAGCCGTACTGCACATGGAATTTACACCCCGCGGTGAAAAACTGTGGATGTCAGTGCGCGATGACAATCGCATTCAGGTCTATGACACCGCAACCCTGAACTTACTGAAAACACTACCGGCCAAAAAACCCAGCGGGATATTTTTTACCGACCGCGCCCACCGTACAGGTCTGTAATTATGGAAGCCCTGACCGAACAGCTGCTCAATAACTACCAGCGTAACTTCCCGCTGCTGCCGACTCCGTTTGAGCATATTGCCCGCTCTCTGAATACCGATAGCGGTACTGTACTGCAACGCCTGAAAATCCTGCGGGATAAAGGGGCGGTCAGCCGGATCGGGGCAGTATTCAAACCCAATACTGTTGGTGTCAGCACACTGGCGACAGTCGCTGTACCTGATATCCTGCTGGAAACCGTAGCGCGGATCATCAACACCTTTCCGCAGGTCAACCACAACTACGAACGTGAGCACAAGTATAACCTGTGGTTTGTAGTAACCGCTGAAAGCAGTGAAATTCTGGATGAGACGTTGAAACAGATTGAAGGTCGTATCAACTACCCTGTTCTGTCCCTGCCGCTACTCCGCGACTACCATATTGATCTCGGGTTCCGCATGCAGCTGCGTCATCAGCCCGAACCGGTCGCACTGGAAGCACAATGCACCATGACAGAAGCCCCGGAGAATCCCGTTGATAGCGGCTGCGCAGAAGACCTGATCGAGGCTATCCAGGAAGGTCTGCCACTCGTCGCTCGTCCCTACCTGGACCTTGCCAATCGACTTGGCTGGACAGAACAGCAGGTAATCGGGCAATTGCGGCAGATGCTCGAAAGCGGTGTGATCAAACGTCTCGGCGTAGTGGTTCGCCACCACGAGCTGGGCTACCGTGCCAACGCCATGGTGGTCTGGGATGTCCCGGATGCAGACGTAGACCGGCTGGGTCACCAGCTCGGCCAGCAGGACTGTGTGACACTTTGCTACCAGCGCCCGCGTCACCTGCCCGACTGGCCCTACAACCTGTTCTGCATGGTACACGGCAAGGACCGCAACGATGTACTGGACTGTGTTGAACGTATGACTGAAGGGTTGGGCCTGGCATCCATATCCAGGTCAGTGCTGTTCAGCGGCCGCCGTTTCAGGCAACGTGGCGCACGTTACCGGGGTAGACACTAGATGGACGAGCTTGACCGCCGCATTATCAATCATCTGCAGGGTGGATTTCCGGTGAGTGAACGCCCTTACCGGGATGCTGCGCGCAAACTGGGAACCAGTGAAAGTGAATTGATCACCCGCATTCGCTGTATGCTCGATGATGGCCTGCTTACCCGCTTTGGCCCCCTGTTTCATGCAGAACGTATGGGTGGCGCACTAAGCCTGTGCGCCCTGAAAGTACCTGAAATACAGTTTGACGAAATAGCGGAAAAGGTCAACAGCTTCCCGGAAGTTGCCCACAACTACCAGCGCGAACATGAAATGAATATGTGGTTTGTACTGGCCACCGAAACACCGCAACAGCTGGACAGGACGATCAGGCAGATTGAGGGCTGTACCGGGCTCAAGGTATATAATTTTCCTAAACAGGCAGAGTACTACGTTGGACTGAATCTTCAGGTGTGACATGCAGGATCCGCTATCAGACAACACAGACAATCTGGCACCGGATGACCTCGACCGGCGGCTGGTACTCGCTACACAGGCCGGCTTGCCACTGCATGCAAGACCCTGGCACTGGCTCGCGACCGAACTTGGCGTAGAGCCGGAACATATCATGGCACGCATACAGGCCATGCTCGAGGATGGCCGTGTCCGCCGTATTGGTGTACTACCCAACCACTACCGACTGGGTTACATCGCCAATGGTATGTCGGTATGGGACATACCCGACGGGATAGTTGACGAAATTGGCAACCAGGTCGGCAGGCTGCCCGCCGTGAGTCACTGTTACCAGCGGCCCCGTTGCCTGCCCGAATGGCCCTATAACCTGTTTGCCATGGTGCATGGTCACGATCGACAGGAAGTTATGGATGAAGTTGAAAAGATTGCCGGCATGCTGGGCGATCGGGCCCGCAGCCACGACATTCTGTTCAGCACCCGCATCCTGAAGAAAACCGGCTTAAGAATAGGAGGCTGATATGTTCCGGATATCACAATACATGCGTGAACTCGATCAGCCAGCGGATAATCCGGTATCACGCCAGCCATCCGGGCCGGTGGTCATCTGGAACCTGATACGACGCTGTAACCTGACCTGTAAACACTGTTACTCGATTTCAGCGGATATCGATTTTCCCGGCGAACTGTCAACCGCCGAGGTCTTTACCACCATGGATAACCTGCATGACTTTGGTGTTCCGGTATTGATCCTGTCTGGCGGCGAGCCTTTATTGCGGCCGGATATCCTTGATATCTCACGGCGTGCCAGGGAAAAAGGGTTTTATGTCGGCCTGTCCACCAATGGCACCCTGATCAATGAAAATAACATCGACGACATCGCCGCCATGGACTATGACTACGTCGGCATCAGTATCGACGGCATGCGCGAAACACATGACCGTTTCCGCCAGAAACAGGGCGCCTTCGATGCCTCCATGCGCGCTATCCGGCTGTGCCGTGATGCCGGAATCAAGGTAGGTATGCGCTTTACCCCAACACAGGACAATGCCCACGAGTTACCACTGCTAATGGATGTCATGCGCGAGGAGCAGGTTAATAAACTCTACGTTTCTCACCTCAATTACGGCGGCCGTGGTAACAGAAACCGGCGTTCGGATGTTATTCACCAGACCACGCGCCAGGTGATGAACCTGCTGTTTGATCGCTGCCGGGAAGATATTCAGGCCGGTCGACAGACCGAGTATGTCACCGGCAACAACGACGCGGATGGTGTCTACCTGCTGCAGTGGGTGAAGAAAAATTATCCGCAACGCTATGGCTATATGCACCGACGGCTCACCCGGTGGGGTGGTAATTCGTCAGGGGTCAACATCGCCAACATTGACAACCTCGGTAATGTGCACCCTGACACCTTCTGGTGGAACTACAATCTGGGCAATGTGAAGGAACGGCCCTTCTCTGAAATCTGGAAGGACCGCAGCGACCCTTTGATGGATGGACTGAAACAATCACCACGCCCACTGAAAGGGCGCTGCAGGGTGTGCAGATATCAGGCTGTCTGTGGCGGCAATACACGCGTACGCGCCTTCCAGCTGACCGGCGACCCCTGGTGGGAAGACCCGGCCTGTTACCTGGATGACGAGGAGCTGGGTATCAATGAAGCTGAATATGCCGATGACAAACCCGAACCGGCTGCACTCGCAATACGCACGATAAGGCGCGCAAGTTGAATCGCTTCATCCTTCTTCTGCTGCTACTGGCAGCGGCTGTTTCGGGCGCTGCCAGTGCAACGGATGCCTCGCAACTGTTCAAAACACACTGCGCCAGTTGTCATGGCGAGAACCGACTGGGCGCTATGGGGCCTGCCCTGTTACCGGAAAACCTGCACCGCTTGCGCAAAAACAGCGCTTCCGGTGTTATTGCAAACGGCTTGCCCGCCACGCAGATGCCGGCCTTTGGCAAGACACTCGACAGCACGCAAATCGCGGCCCTCGTTGATTACATTTACACGCCACCGTCACACCCCCCTGTCTGGGGTGAGCAGGAAATCCGTACCAGCCACATCGTATATCCTGTCGCCCGGCAGTCCCGCCCTGATGACAGGCCAGTGTATCAGGCCGACCCGCTCAATCTGTTCCTGGTAGTAGAGGCAGGCGACCACCATGTCACCGTACTTGATGGTGACCGCATGGAACCCATCCAGCGCTTTAAATCACGCTTTGCCCTGCATGGTGGCCCCAAATTCTCTTCCACTGGCCGCTATGTCTATTTTGCCTCACGTGATGGCTGGATCACAAAGTATGATATGTACCGGCTGCAGGTTGTTGCTGAAATACGTGCCGGTATCAATACCCGTAATGCCGCAGTTTCTGCTGATGACCGGTATGTCATGGTTGGTAACTACCTGCCGCATACCCTGGTACTGCTGGATGCAAATGATCTTGGCCTGATAAAAATCATCGACGTAAAGGACGACTTTGGTAACAGCTCGCGGGTCAGCGCAGTGTATACCGCACCACCGCGGCAAAGTTTTGTTGTTGCCCTGAAAGACCTCAAGGAAGTCTGGGAAATCAGCTACGCGGATAAACCGGAACCGGTTTATAACGGCCTGATGCACGACTACCGGTTGCAGGAGGGCATGGCCGAAACCGGGAAATTCCCGGTACGACGAATCCGCCTCGACGATTATCTGGACGATTTCTTCTTTGACCCATCCTATGAACACCTGATTGGTGCTGCACGCAATGCGCGCAACGGTCAGGTAGTCAACCTGCTGGTGGGACGAAAGATTGCCGACCTCGAGTTGTCCGGCATGCCCCACCTTGGTTCGGGTATCACATGGAAATACAGGGATACACGCGTACTGGCAACACCCAATCTGAAACAGGGGGTGGTGACGATTATCGACATGAGCAACTGGAAAACGCTTAAAAAAATCAAAACTGACGGCCCGGGATTCTTCATGCGCAGCCATGAGAACACGCCCTACGCATGGGTCGATGTATTTGTCGGGCCGCACCGTGATGTTGTACACGTCATCGACAAGAAAACGCTGGAAATTGTAAAAACCCTGAAACCCGTGCCCGGCAAAACTTCCGGGCATGTTGAGTTTACCCGGGATGGCAAAAAAGCCCTGCTGAGCATCTGGGAAACAGATGGTGCAGTGATTGTCTATGATGCTGATTCCTTACAGGAATTAAAGCGCCTGCCCATGAACAAGCCAGTCGGGAAATACAATGTCTACAACAAAATCACCCGCTCGGAAGGTACCAGCCACTAAAGGCCCGGCTCACCTGCAATGACGAGAAATTCCGGTCTTGATATATATCAAGGACAGCCTCGCCAGCCACATCGTTAAATCACTCCCGGGTTCCGGAAAAAAGAGGTGAGTCAATCATGAGTGATGTATTCACAAAAAGCATGGCAAGGAATATCTACTACGGGGGAAGCGTGTTCTTCTTCCTGCTGTTCCTCGCCCTGACATTCGATACTCTGGGAGAAGTCCCGAAACGCGACAACCACGAAGCACTCACCGGGCAGGTCGCCCTTGGCAAGAGGATCTGGGAACAGAATGACTGTATCGGCTGCCACACATTACTGGGCGAAGGCGCCTACTTTGCACCGGAACTGGGTAATGTCTACACGCGCTTCGGCAATTCCACAGATGCCATTGTTGCCTTCATCAAGAGCCGCCCGGTGGACGGCATACCCGGACGCCGCAGTATGCCGCAATTCAACCTGACAGATGAAGAGCTGGAAGCCGTCGCGGCTTTTCTGAAATATGCCAGCGAAATCAATACTGCCAACTGGCCACCAAATATCCAGGGCTGAGGGGGATACATTATGAAATATTCTTCACAATCTGTTGCAAAACCCTACTTTATTGCTGCCATCGGCCTGTTCATTGGACAAATCCTGTTTGGTGTCATTCTTGGCCTGCAATATGTCATCGGTGACTTCCTGTTTCCGGAGATCCCCTTCAACGTTGCACGCATGGTACACACCAACCTGCTGATTGTGTGGTTGCTGTTCGGCTTCATGGGTGCAGCCTACTACCTGGTTCCGGAAGAAGCTGAACGCGAGCTGCACAGCCCGTTACTGGCGAAAGTTCTGTTCTGGGTATTCCTGGCGGCCGGTGTGTTGACCATCCTCGGTTACCTCCTGGTGCCCTATGCAAGGCTGGCTGAAATCACCATGAATGACCTGCTTCCCACCATGGGGCGCGAGTTCCTGGAGCAACCGACCATTACCAAGATCGGTATTGTGATTGTGGCACTGGGTTTCCTCTACAATATCGGCCTGACGATACTGGCCGGTCGAAAGACCGTGGTTAACCTGGTATTACTGACCGGACTGACAGGGCTGGCGGTATTCTTTCTGTTCTCCTTCTATGTCCCCGACAACCTCGTCACCGACAAATATTTCTGGTGGTGGGTCGTCCATCTCTGGGTAGAAGGAGTGTGGGAACTGATCCTGGGCGCTATTCTTGCCTTCGTACTGATCAAGGTGACCGGTGTTGACCGTGAAGTGATCGAAAAATGGCTGTATGTCATTATCGCGATGACCCTGATTACCGGCATTATCGGTACCGGTCACCACTTCTACTGGATCGGTACACCGGAGTACTGGCAGTGGTGGGGATCCATCTTCTCGGCCATGGAACCGATTCCGTTCTTCATGATGACAGTGTTCGCGTTCAACATGGTCAACCGCCGCCGCCGCGAGCACCCCAATAAAGCAGCTGTATTGTGGGCCCTGGGAACGGCGGTGATGGCATTTCTCGGTGCAGGTGTGTGGGGCTTCCTGCACACACTGGCCCCGGTGAACTATTACACTCATGGTACCCAGATCACTGCGGCACACGGCCATATGGCATTCTATGGCGCCTACGTGATGATAGTACTGACCATCATCTCCTATGCAATGCCAAAACTGCGTGGCGGGGAAGCCGCCAGTCCGCGCGCCCAGGTGGTGGAGATGTGGTCGTTCTGGCTGATGACGGTGTCAATGGTGTTTATCACGCTGTTCCTCACCGGTGCCGGTGTGCTACAGGTATGGATGCAACGCTACACAGAAACACCCCAGGCATTCATGGTGGTTCAGGAGAAGATTTCCATTTTCTACTGGCTGCGTGAGTTCGCGGGCCTGGTGTTCCTGGCCGGACTGGTCCTGTATGTCATCTCGTTTTTCGTCAAGGGTGGTGAGCACCAGACAGCACCCGCAGGCACGGTGGATACCGCCTGATGGAAATTGTCGCAACTCACCCGGCCTCCTTCGAGGATCTGCCCTTCTACCAGCCACAGGGGCACGAGGTAGAGCTGTTTGAATACGCCTGGCGTAACCAGTTGCCGATGCTGCTGAAAGGGCCTACCGGCTGTGGCAAGACCCGCTTTGTCGAGCACATGGCGGCACGACTGGGACGCCCGCTGTATACCGTCGCCTGCCACGACGACCTGACAGCAGCGGACCTGGTTGGCCGTCACCTTATCGGTGACGGTTCAACCTACTGGAATGATGGACCGTTGACCCGCGCGGTACGGGAGGGAGCAATCTGTTACCTCGACGAAGTGGTGGAAGCGCGCAAGGACACTACGGTAGTGTTGCACCCGCTATCAGACAACCGGCGCATTCTACCCATCGACCGTACCGGTGAGACCCTGCATGCGCCACCCGAGTTCATGCTGGTAGTATCTTACAACCCGGGATACCAGAACATGCTCAAGGGCATGAAGCCGTCGACACGCCAGCGATTCGTTTCCGCACGTTTTGATTTTCCGGGCGCGCAAACTGAACAGGATATCGTGGTACGTGAAACCGGAGTCGAACCCGCACTGGCCAGACGCCTGGTTGAGCTTGCACACGGGCTGCGAGCCCTGAAAGACCATGACATCGAAGAATCGGCTTCCACCCGCCTGCTGATTTATACCGCCCAACTGATACGGGATGGTTTCGAAGCCACACAAGCCTGCCGTGCCGCCCTGATCGAACCGCTAACCGATGACGTGGCAACCGTTGATGCCCTGATGGAAGTCGTTCAGGCCAGTTTCGGAGACTAGAGTGAATGTATGTGTACCCGCTGATTGGTCACTGGTTCCGGACATGAACCGCGTGCAACGGCAACGACTGGCCTGGCGCAGCATTTTCTTTGCCCTGTTCATACTGGCACCGCCACTGGATCTTTTCCGCCTGGATCTCTATCAGGGACACTTTATTTTTCTTGGTATGCCATGGACGCTGGGGGTACATGATGCCGGCAGTCTGCAAGCCAGCATAAATCTTGTCGTACGCGTGTTCGTGCCACTGTTTGGGCTGATCGGTTTTGGTGTCTGGTTGTCATGGCGATATGGTCGCCTGTACTGCGGCTGGTTATGCCCGCACTTCTCGGTCGTGGAAGCCATCAACAGCCTGATGCGGCGTGCCAGCGGCAAGGTGACACTCTGGCAACGCGAACCACTACCGGAAGTACAGCGGGACGGCACTGAAGTACACCCGGGCAAAGCTGCCTGGGTACTGGTTGTACTGGCGGTAGTGGGTTTTTCACTACTCTGGGCGGTAACATTCCTGACCTATCTGCTTCCACCTGCGGAGGTGTGGAGTAACCTGATCAATGGCGAGTTGACTCGCAACCAGTTTATTTTTATTGGCGCCGCCACCCTGCTGCTGAGTATTGAATTCAGTCTGGCCAGACACCTGTTCTGCCGCTACGGTTGTGCAGTCGGTCTGTTCCAGAGCCTGGTCTGGATGGCCAATCCCAGGGCGCTGGTCGTCGGTTTTGACCGACGGCGTGCTGCGGACTGCGCTGACTGTGACGCATCCTGTGAACACGCCTGCCCGATGCGCCTGAAACCACGCCAGATCAAACGCAAGATGTTTACCTGCACCCAGTGCCAGCAGTGTATACAGGCGTGTGAACGGGTCAACCAGCCGAAACGGCAGCCCGGCCTGCTCACCATGCTGGAAGGCCAGTGCGCGCTGGATGTCTCCGAACGGGACTTTGGACGACGCCCCGATGTGCCGGCAAGCTGTTTCCCTGAAATGCCAACAGGAGAAAACTAGACGCCATGGAAGAATGGGTCGGCCAACTCTGGCATAGCATTATTACCCGTGCCGCCCGGCGTGAATACCCGCAGGCCGCGGTGTATCTCGATGAGATCCGCAAGCCGGCCGCGGTACTTTTCCGCGCACTGGGTGGTGATGGTGGCCTGCGTATCGAGACAGCCAGTGAAACTGACACCGGTGCGCGAAGAAATCTGCTCAGCCGGATCGCCGGCAGCAATCGGCGTATTGAACTCGCCTGGCGTGACCAGCACACGCTGCGCCTGCCGGCGCGTATTGCCTGGTTTGCCGAACGTGAGCTCAATCGTGAGTTGTACCTGTGGCTTGCAGCACTGGCTGCTCATAGCACGCAGCATGAAGGAGACTGGTTACAGAAAAATACGGCGGCCAGTGCAGCGCTGCTGTCATCCCATCCTGGATTGAGGCGACGCTATCAACGACTCGTCGCAGCGCACCTTGAACAGCGCCCCGACCCACACAAACTGAAAACAGACGAGGCTGAACAGGAAAAAAGGATTTGTCACGGACTGCTACACCCGCAAGACACCACGACATCGCTGGTTGCAGCCAGTGTCGCCCCGCAACCGGTTCCACTGTGGCTTCATCCCGAACCACCGGTCACGTCAGATGCCCGGCTGGCCGGGAGTGAAAACGATGACAGCGACGGGGATGAGCAGGAACAACACAGTGAACAGGTTGATTCAGGCAAACGCCACCGTGGCGAACGCGTCGATATGCCGGATGAGAAAGGCGGTTTGCTGGCCTTCCGGCTGGAAAGCCTGTTCACCCGCGCTGAATTCGTCAACGTCGACCGTACCACGGAAGAAAGCGAGGATGACGATGCCGGATCGGCACTCGAAGACATGGACGTGGTCAGTGTGGCAAGGGATCGCAAACGGGTAGCCTCACGCCTGCGATTTGACCTCGACCTTCCGCCGGAAGACAACGACGACCTCTACCTGGATGAAGGTATCGCTCTTCCAGAGTGGGATTACCGGCAACAGATCCTGCAAAATGACCACTGCCGCCTGCAACCAATGCAGGCGCGCGACGTGGAACCCCTTCCCCTGCCATTACATCTTCAGGTCAAGGCGCGTCGCCTGCGCCGGCTGTTTGAAGCCCTGAAGCCAGGGCGCCAGTGGCTGAATGCACAAACAGACGGCAGTGAACTGGATCTGAATGCCCTGATCGACCAGGCAACAGACCGTCTGCGGGGTATACACAGCAGCGAGACCAGTCTCTATCGACGTTTCGAGAACACCGAACGCAACCTGTCCTGCCTGCTGCTCGCCGACCTTTCACTGTCGACCGATGCACACATCAACAATGACCAGCGAATCATCGATGTGATCCGCGACAGCCTGTTTCTGTTTTCCGAATCCCTGCAGGCAACCGGCGACCGCTTTGCCCTCTACGGTTTTTCATCACGACGACGTAATCACGTTCGCTTTCATACTCTGAAAGCGTTTTCTTCGCGCTACGATGACCAGGTACGTGGCCGCATTCATGCCATACGGCCGGGATACTACACGCGTATGGGCGCGGCGATTCGCCACGCCACTAACCTGATTGACAAGGAACTATCGCAGCAAAAGCTGTTATTGCTGCTCACAGACGGGAAACCCAATGACCTGGACAAGTACGAAGGTCGTTACGGCGTCGAGGATACTCGCAAGGCCGTGCATGAGGCGCTGGAGCATGGTGTGCGTCCCTTTTGTATCACTATCGACGAGAAGGCGGGCGATTACCTGCCCTACCTGTTTGGCAGCAGTTCCTATATCCTGGTGCGCAATGCCGGCGAGTTGCCGGCGAAATTGCCGCTGCTCTACGCACGGCTGACGAGTGAATAACTGGAT
Organism: Thiogranum sp.; assembly: GCF_058323355.1. NCBI lineage: Bacteria > Pseudomonadati > Pseudomonadota > Gammaproteobacteria > Chromatiales > Ectothiorhodospiraceae > Thiogranum > Thiogranum sp. The sequence goes on along the minus strand of NZ_JBTTIO010000059.1, from coordinate 82,573 downwards.
TTACAGGCTTCCACCCCTGGCATACTGGCGCAACTGTCCGACATCCTTCAATACCATGCCGTTATCATCAATCTCGATCAGCCCGTCACGACTGAGTTTGGAAAATGTGCGTGACAGGGTTTCCGGCGTCATGGAAAGACGCGAAGCAACGACATGCTTGGGTATGTTCAGCTGCACCCGTGACATCCCCCGGTCGGTACTCGGCACCTGGTCGAGCAGATACGACACCACACGGAATGCGGCGTTGTGTAATGTCAGGCGGTCAATCTCGCCAATCTGCCAGTGCAGTCGGTAACTCATCTGCGCCATAATGGCAAAACAGGCTTCTGTCGACTGCTGAAGAATGCCTGTATAGGTCTTCGCATCAAAACACAGCACCTGGCTGACTTGCAGGGCGGATGCCGTAACCGGGTACAGGTGCTGCCGGGAAAACATAATAGCTTCGGCAAAGGTGCTGCCCGGTGAGATCAGATCAATGACTTTTTCATGACCTTCGGGGGAAATTCTTGCCAGTTTGATCCGGCCGGATTCCAGCATAAAGATTTCACATGCAGGGCGCTCCTGCTCAAACAGCACCTGTCCTTCTTCCAGTGATACTGCCTGCGTATGTTGCAGAATAGTATCCAGCTGCCGGTCATCCAGTTTCCCGAATAATACAGACTTGCGCATGAAGCCCAGCGCATCATGTCTTGCGTCATCACTCAGCCGTGTACGATGAGTCATACTACTCCAGTTTTACATACTACCGGGGAAACGGAACATCACCCGGGGAATACCCCGGTCGACAGGTAACGGTCACCACGGTCACAGATAATGGCGACAATAACTGCATCGTTGACCTGTTTGCTGAGTTGTAATGCCGCCGCGACCGCGCCACCGGAAGAGATACCGCAGAAGATACCCTCCTGTGCCGCCAGCGCCAGCGTCGTCTGTTCAGCAGCTTCCTGGCCAACATCAATAGTCTGATCAACCCGACTGGCTTCAAAAATACCCGGCAGGTATTCCTTTGACCAGCGCCGGATACCAGGGATTGAAGCACCCTCCACAGGCTGCACGCCAACAATACGTACCTCCGGATTCTGCTCCTTGAGATAGTGCGAGGTACCCATGATGGTGCCTGTGGTACCCATGGCACTGACAAAATGCGTGATACGCCCGTGGGTATCCCTCCAGATTTCCGGCCCGGTCGTTTCATAGTGGGCGCGTGGATTATCCGGATTGGAGAACTGGTCAAGCACCTTGCCCCTGCCTTCAGCCTCCATTTGCCTGGCAAGGTCACGCGCACCCTCCATGCTCTGTTCGCGTGTAACAAGAATGATCTCTGCACCGAATGCCTTCATGACCTGGCGGCGTTCCACACTCATGTTTTCAGGCATGATCAAGACCATGCGATAACCTTTCATGGCAGCCACCATGGCCAGCGCAATACCCGTATTGCCACTGGTAGCCTCGATAAGCGTATCACCGGGTTTAATCTCGCCACGCTGCTCGGCGCCGTGGATCATGCACAGTGCCGGCCGGTCTTTTACTGACCCGGCCGGGTTATTACCCTCCAGCTTGACGAGTATCCGGTTACGGGTCTCTCCCGGCAGGCGCTGCAGCCGTACCAACGGTGTATTACCAACAAACTGTTCTATGGTGGGGAAGTCCATCAGCTCATTCCTGTCAGGCGGAATCCGCCGCTGTTGTATAAAACCGGCATTATGGCCGAAAGCAGGCGTTTCCGGGTAGTGGAAATCAGCGGATGCACGCAGCCGATCCCGATCGGGAAAGCCTGGCAGACAAACCGGATGGATCATTTTTCGAATATAGCTGGCCGCGCCCCCACTCTATGCTAGTCTGTGAGTAGACGGGTCTGTCGCTCACTGCCCCGACAGTGCAGCAAGAAACATAAGCCAATGATTGATAAAGATAACCCGCATACCAGCCAACAGGGAAAGTCCTCCACAGGGAATGAAGATCGTGCCGCTGCCGAAAGGCTGATCCGACAGGCGGGCCGCTATGTACGTCTTTTACACATTACCCATGAAGCCATCATCTCTATTGATGAAGCGTGCCGTATTGTTATTTTCAATCAGGGCGCCGAGCGAATGTTTGGCTACAAGCAGAAGGAAATCCTGGGCAGTCGGGTGCAACGCCTCCTGTGCCCACGCTTTCTCAGCAAGGAAAAGCACCGACTGAGCGTTTTAACGCGAATTGCGCAGGATAACCATATCGGTTTCAACACAGATCACATTATCTGTATGCGCAACAATGGAGAACGTTTTCCCGCTGAAGTCTCGCTGTCGCAAACGCCCTTGCCCGGCCAGCGCCTGTATACTTTTGTCGTGCACAATGAGAGTGATCGCCTGCACACCGAGGAACAACTGGAGCACGCTGCCCGCCACGATGAACTCACCGACCTGCCTAACCGCACACTCCTGAATGACCGCCTGAGCGCGGGTATCGCCCGCGCAGAACGCTATCAACGGAAACTGGGCGTGGTTTACCTGGACCTCGATGATTTCAAACCTATCAACGATCGTTACGGTCATGAAACCGGCGACTGCCTGCTGCAGGCCGTCGCAAACCGACTGCGCGATACCATGCGTCAGTCAGACACTGTTTCAAGAATAGGCGGCGATGAGTTTATTGTTTCCCTGGAGCAGATCAAGAGCGCGGAAGACGCACTTGCCGCAGCCAGGAAACTGGATCGCGCGCTTAGACACCCTTTCAGTGTGCTGGGAAAACAGATCAGCATCTCTGCCAGCATCGGGATATCCCTGTACCCGGATCATGGAAGTGACCCGGAAACCCTGCTGCGGCACGCCGACCAGGCGATGTACAACGCCAAGGCATCAGACCGGAATCCGCTGCTGTACACCGGCCAGTAACATCAGCTGTTTCATTTCCCTTACAGCGTTTCCCAGACCGGTAAATACCGCACGCGCGATGATAGCGTGACCGATATTCAATTCACGTACGCCGGGAAGTGCCGCGATAGTACGCACATTGTGGTAGTGCAGGCCGTGCCCGGCATTCACATGCAAACCGATATCGTTAGCCAGCTGGACTGCCGCATCGATTTTCTCAAACTCCGCCTGCACCGCCTCCGGTGTCCCGGCATCTGCGAAATGCCCGGTATGTATTTCGATGCAGGGCGCACCCACCGCCTTCGCTGCATCCACCTGTACGGGGTCGGCATCGATAAACAGCGATACCCGCACACCGGCCTCGGCCAGTTGTGCGCAGGCATCCTGCATGCGATCAACCTGTCCTGCCACATCCAGCCCGCCCTCGGTGGTCAGTTCCTCCCTTCGTTCAGGTACCAGGCAGCAATCGGCAGGCCGGATTCGTGAGGCGATGGCCAGCATTTCGTCAGTCACCGCCATTTCCAGATTCATGCGCGTTTGCAGAATATCTTTCAGTATCTCCACATCGCGCTCCTGGATGTGTCGACGGTCCTCGCGCAAGTGCAGGGTGATACTGTCAGCCCCGGCCTGCTCTGATTCGATGGCAGCCTGTACCGGGTCGGGATAGCGCGTACCGCGCGCCTCCCGCAAGGTGGCCACGTGATCAATATTAACGCCGAGCAGAATATTGCCCATGAAAATCTCCTAATCCAGCAAGCGGCCGGTAGCGCGCAGGGTGGCCGGAAACATCTTCTCTCCACCGAACAACATACTCTTGAGATCCTTGTTCATCGGGTTTTTTCCTCGCGTGAATCAGAAACAGAAACGCCGGGCATCATCGGCAATCGAAACAGATTTGGCAAGTCCGCACCAGCAGACTCCCACCAGCAGGGCTTCCATGATGCCGCGTCACCCCGTCAGGGTGCGCTGGAACAGTTCGCGCGACTTCAGCGGTTTCCCGCCAAGATACAGGGACAGGGCAGCCCGCATCAGGCGTTTGGCATCCCGCAACACGGCAGCATCGATGTTTTTTTCCTGTGCCAGTGCAAGCAGACTGGAACCGGGGAACAGAAAACCCTCCCCGGCAGCATCAGTCACCCTGACCGGCCCGGCTTCCAGGTGGTAATCGTAGAAGCTGTCAGCCTGCACCGGTTCGCCGGTTTCACAATCCACATCCAGCAACAGTCCGTAGCCGGTTTCCTGTAACAGCTGCTTCTCGAACAACCGCAACGTCAATTCAATGCCGGATGGTCGCCCAGACAATGCGTGCAAGGCGTTCCGGTATTGTTCAAACAGTGGGGGATGCGGGTCATGGCGCACCAGCAGGCGCACCAGCAGTTCATTCAGGTAAAAGGCACTGTAAAGTGCCGCACCCGCCAGGCTGAAACCCGGTCCATCGGCCTCAACGCCGGTCAGAGTACCCAACTCACCGCGCTCCTTCCAGGAAAAACGCAAGGCGCGGAAGACCTGTAACTCACCACGCCGACGTGACTTTGGTGAATACACGCCGCGCGCCACCAGCCCGACCCGGCCGTGCGACGGCGTAAAGATTTCCAGCAGGGCACTGGTTTCGCGATAGGGCCGCTGGTGCAGCACAAAGCCGGGGACCAGCTCCGGGTGCTTTGCGGCAGGCATGTCAGTTGTCCTGGTACCCCAGACTGCGCAGGGCACGGTCGTCGTCTGCCCAGCCTTCCTTGACCTTCACCCAGAGCTGGAGGAAAATTTTCCGCTCAAAGGCCTTTTGCATATCTTCGCGCGCTTCCTTGCCGACTGCCTTGAGCAATGCGCCTTTACGCCCTATCACAATGGGCTTCTGGCTGCTCTTTTCGACCCAGATCAACGCGTGAATCGTCAGTAGATCCTTTTCTTCCCTGAAACTTTCAATCTCAACGGTAAGGCCATAAGGAATTTCTTCACCCAGTTTACGGAACAGCTTCTCACGTACCAGTTCCGCCGCAAGGAAGCGCTCACTACGATCCGTCACCTGGTCTTCCGGGTAGAACGGCACAGACACCGGGAGGTGTTTGCGAATAGCCACTTCCAGTTCATCGAGATGATCGCCACGTCGCGCACAGACCGGAATGATGGCGGAAAAATCAGCCTGCCCCGCAAGGTTCTGTATAAAGGGGAGCAGTGTTTCCTTGTTTTCGATACGGTCGATCTTGTTGATGGCAGCGATCACCGGGCAGGACAGGCGCCTGAGCTTTTCCAGCACCCACTCGTCGTCCTTGTGCCAGCGCGTGCCTTCCACGACAAACACCACGACATCGACATCTTTCAGACTGTCGGTGGCGGCACGGTTCAAATAGCGGTTCATGGCACGTGGTTGTCTGGCGTGTAACCCGGGAGTATCGACAAAGACTATCTGTACATCCTCGTCGGTCTTGATACCAAGAATGCGGTGGCGGGTGGTTTGCGGGCGCCGCGAGGTAATGCTGATCTTCTGACCAATCATACGGTTCATGATGGTGGACTTGCCAACATTGGGGCGGCCAACCAGGGCCACAAAACCACTACGGAATTCAGTCACCGGGATTCACCTGTCTTTTCCAGCATGCGACGGGCAGCGGCCTGCTCTGCGCCACGCCGGTTGCCACCTTCACCGGTAACGGACATACCCATGTCCTCGACCCGGCACTCGACCACAAAGCGCTGTTGGTGTGCCTTGCCGCTGACTGACACAACGGCATAGACAGGCAGACCAAGCTTGCGCGACTGAAGCAGCTCCTGCAGCAGGGTTTTGGGGTCTTTCAACTCATCCGCCGTGGACAGACGGGCCATTTTTTCCGCAAACAGGCGGTGGATACAGGCATGCACTTCCGGGTAACCGCTATCCAGCAGGATCGCGCCGAGAACAGCTTCCAGCGCATCGGCGAGTATCGAGTCGCGGCGGAAACCGCCGCTTTTCAATTCGCCGGAGCCGAGCCGCAGATAATCACCAATGTCCAGCCCTCGCGCCACGTCGGCCAGTGTCTCGCGCTTGACCAGCGTGGCACGCAGCCGACTCAACTGGCCTTCGCTGGCATCGGGGAACTTCTTGTACAACCATTCCGCAATCACAAAGCCAAGTGCTGCATCACCCAGAAATTCCAGACGCTCATTGTTACGACTGCCGGCACTACGGTGGGTAACAGCCGCTTCCAGCAGTTCAGGTTGCCGGAATTCACAACCCAGCGAACGGACCAGGCCGTCCAGGGAGCGGTTCAACGGCTCGGAACCTCAATCTGTTTATTAAAGCGCGCAACAACATCAATATTGGCCATCAGGTGTTCACGGCGTTCATAGTCAATGGATATCCGCGTAATACCCTTTTCCTTGCTCACCTTGATCAGCCTGGGTGAAACCTTGCGCACGTCGTTTATGTCGAAGCGCTTGTTGACCAGCTTGATGATTTCGCTACGCGGCTTGCCGCCGATGCCCGGTTCGTTGTTCAATGACTCCAGCACCGACACCACCTTCGAATATTCCAGATAGATTGGAACCAGGCGCAAGGTAATCAGGGTAAAGAATGCAATCAGGCCCAGCACCAGCAGCCAGCCGATTGCCGTCATCCCGCGTTGGTGATGCCATTTCCTCATCGTCGCTCTCTCCACGTGCTAGTGAATGGAGTCCCCGATACGATCCCAGGCAATACCACCCGCCGCAGAATCCCAGTTCATCCAGATCATGAATGCCTTGCCGACCAGGTTCTGGTCCGGCACGAATCCCCAGTATCGACTGTCGTTACTGTTATCCCGGTTATCGCCCATAACGAAATAATGTCCCTCGGGAACCACCACATCGGCCGTCACGCCCTTGATACGCGGCACGACCAGGATCTCGTGCTCAACGTCGCCCAGTATTTCACGGCGGATACTGGCACCTGACATGGACAGGCCGGAACCCTTGCCAATATAGGTACCTGCAGGGATCTGCGCAACTTTCTCGTCATTGATAAACAGGGTCTTGTCGCGATAGACCACGTGGTCTCCCGGCAGGCCGACCACTCGCTTGATGTAGTCGACACGCGGATCCTTGGGAAAACGAAACACCATGACATCACCCCGCTCTGGCTCACCAAGGTCTACCACCTTGCGGTTCAGTACCGGCAGGCGTATCCCGTAGGCAAACTTGTTGACCAGAATAAAATCGCCAACCAGCAAGGTCGGCATCATGGAACCGGAGGGGATACGAAACGGTTCAACCAGGAATGACCGCAGTAACAACACGGCCAGAATAACCGGGAAGAAGGATTTGGCATATTCAACAATCGTGGGTTCCTTGATCACAACCTGGCCCGGACCACCCTCCCGGCCTGAAGCACTCGCCTTGCCGGCTTCCTGCTCTGCGCGCTGCCTGCGCCCTGGCGCCCACAGTACGGCATCGATCAGCCATATCAGACCTGTAATAAAAGTTGCCGCGACCAGTAAGGCCGGAAAGTTGAAGTTCATATTATTTTTTCCCCACCTGAAGGACCGCGAGGAAAGCTTCCTGCGGAATCTCCACCTTGCCAAATTGTTTCATACGTTTTTTACCGGCTTTCTGCTTTTCCAGCAACTTGCGTTTTCGGCTTATGTCACCACCGTAACACTTGGCCGTCACATTCTTGCGTAATGCCTTGACCGTGGTTCGGGCAATAATCTGTGATCCGATAGCCGCCTGGATAGCAACGTCGAACATCTGCCGGGGAATGATTTCCTTCATACGTTCGGTCAGTTCACGCCCACGACTGTTGGCAAACTCGCGATGCACAATCACGGACAGGGCATCGACACGCTCGCCGTTGATCAGGATATCCAGCCTGACCAGCGAGGCCGCCTGGAATCGCTCGAAGGTATAGTCAAAAGACGCATAACCCCGGCTGACCGATTTTAACCGGTCAAAGAAATCCAGCACTACCTCGCTGAGCGGCAGCTCATAATTCAGTGACACCTGGGTGCCGAGATACTGCATATTACGCTGCACACCACGCTTTTCCACGCACAGGCCAATCACGGCGCCAAGGTAGTCCTGGGGTACGAGGATGTTGGCGAGAATGATCGGCTCGCGGATTTCCTCAATCTGGTTTACCGGCGGCAGGCTGGCCGGGTTGTCGATTTCCAGTAATTCGCCTTTGGTATCGAGCACCTGGTAGATAACGGTTGGCGCGGTGGTAATCAGGTCGATGTCGTATTCGCGTTCCAGCCGCTCCTGGATGATTTCCATGTGCAGCATACCCAGGAAACCACAACGGAATCCAAAACCCAGCGCGGTCGAGGTTTCCGGTTCGAAGTGCAGCGAGGCATCGTTGAGCCTCAGTTTCTGCAACGCCACGCGCAGGTCTTCGTAGTCGTCGGAGACTACCGGGTATAAACCGGCAAAGACACGCGGCTGGACCTTCTGGAAACCGGGCAATACATCCCCGGACGGACGGTCTGTCAGCGTAATGGTGTCGCCGACCGGTGCACCGTCGATCTCCTTGATGCCGGCAATGATATAACCCACATCACCGGCAGTCAGGTATTCCCGGTCCTGTCGATGCGGGGTAAACACCCCGACCTTTTCAGCAATATGATCACGCCCGGTCGACATGATGCGAATTTTCCTGCGCCGCGGCAGGGTACCCTGCATGACGCGCACCAGCGAGATCACGCCGACATAGCTGTCGAACCATGAGTCGATAATCAGTGCCTGCAACGGGGCATCGGCATCACCTTGTGGTGGTGGAATACGCTCAATCAACTGTTCCAGCAGATCATCTATGCCGAGACCGGTCTTGGCGCTGACCTCAATGGCATCCGTGGCATCGATACCAATGATATCCTCGATCTCCTGTTTGACACGATCCGGCTCGGCCGAAGGCAGGTCGATCTTGTTGAGTACCGGAACGACTTCCAGACCCTGTTCGATGGCGGTATAGCAGTTAGCCACGCTCTGCGCCTCAACGCCCTGCGCTGCATCTACAACCAGCAGCGCGCCTTCACAGGCCGCCAGCGACCGCGATACTTCGTAGGAGAAATCCACGTGCCCCGGTGTATCGATAAAATTCAGCACATAGTCCCTGCCGTCTTTCGCCTTGTAGGGCAGCGACACACTCTGCGCCTTGATGGTGATGCCACGCTCGCGCTCCAGGTCCATGGAATCCAGCACCTGGGCTTCCATTTCGCGTTCGGTCAGCCCACCACAGCGCTGAATAAACCGGTCCGCCAGCGTGGACTTGCCGTGGTCGATATGCGCAATGATGGAAAAATTTCGAATGTGGGACAGATCAGTCATTTACAACCTGATTTATAAAACCAGAATGGCGCCAGTACGGCGCCATCCGGGAAAGCCTGGATAGTGTGAAAAGCTCAACTGCGACAGTATACACGCTATTGCCGGGGCGCCCCACCACCCCCGGTTCCAAGAAAAGCCTCCACTGCCGCCTGATCAAGGTGATAGTGACAAATCTCCTGTTCACCGCCGAGCAATACCGGCACCCACTCATCGTAACGCTGCGACAGCTGTGGGTCGCGATCGATGTCTTCTATCCGCAAATCGAAATCCACACGTGATTGCAGGCCCCGCAGGGCCTGCAACATGGTTTCACACAAATGACAGCCTTCGCGGTAGTACAGCGTCAGCGTCGGCCTTTCCGGCACGCCGGTCAGTCGCCCTTCGGTATTTTGAGCGCGAGGAAAATCGGCCCCCCGCGACGCTGGACCAGTACCGGCACGGACTTGCCGGCGGGCAGCTTCCTGATCATCTTCTCGAACTGGCCGACATCCCTGATCAGCGTGCCATTGATGCGTACGATAATGTCACCCTGGCGAATACCGGCATCGGCAGCCGGACCTTCACCAATAGCATCAACCAGTACACCAGCGTCCAGATCCAGCTCCTTGCGCTGATCGTCCGTCAGGTCAGCCACCTTGACACCCAGGCGGTTGTCACTGGCCACCTTGCTCTCGGCCGCCTTGGCAATCTTCCTGTCCTTGTCAGGCAACTCACCCAGCTTGATCCACAGGGTCTGGCTACGCTTGTTACGCATGATCCTGATCGGTACACGCTTGCCCACCGGCGTACTGCCAACCACAGGCGGCAGGCTGGATGAGCGATCAATATCCTTGCCATTGAATGCCAGCACCACGTCGCCAACCTGGAGACCGGCTTCCTGTGCAGGGCTGTCCGGCATCACCCTGGCAATCAGTGCCCCCTGTGGTTTGCTCAGACCAAATGACTCTGCCAGGTCCAGCGTTACATCCTGGATCAATACGCCGAGCCAGCCGCGACTGACCTTGCCGTGTGTTTTGAGCTGGTCGGCAACATCCATGGCGACCTCGATGGGGATAGAGAAAGACAGCCCCATATAGCCACCGGTACGGCTGTAGATCTGGGAGTTGACACCCACCACCTCGCCATCGAGATTGAACAACGGGCCACCCGAGTTACCCGGGTTTATCGCCACGTCTGTCTGGATAAACGGCACATAATTCTCGCGCGGCAGCGCCCGCCCCTTGGCACTGACGATGCCGGCCGTTGCCGAATAATCGAAACCGAACGGGGAACCAATGGCCAGTACCCACTCGCCGACTTTCAGCTGTTCCGATCTGCCGATTTTTGCCACCGGCAGGTTATCGGCATCGATCTTCAGCAGGGCGATGTCGCTGCGATCATCTGTGCCGACCACTTTGGCCTTGAGTTCACGACGGTCGGCCAGCCTGACAATGATTTCGTCAGCGTCCTTGACCACATGATTATTGGTCATGACATAACCGTCTTCCGAAATAATGAACCCGGACCCCAGCGACTTGGCTTCACGCGGGGGCGGTGGCATACCACCACGCCCCTGTTCGCCAAAGAAGTGCTTGAACAGGTCATTAAACGGCGAATCCTCGGGGAGATTGGGTATCTCGATACCTTCCGGCAACTGCATGCCGCCCGTTTTCACTTTCTGCGTGGTACTGATATTGACCACAGCCTTGCTGGTTTCTTCCACCAGATCTGTGAAGTCCGGCAACTTGCTTGCCTGCAGACTGCCGGCAAACGCAAATACCAGAATAAAAACCGATCCTGCTCTCTTCAACAAAGACATAGTTACTCCTGAATCACTCTGTCGTAATCGCAATGACCGGCTGCCCGATCACCTTTCGTAATACTACTGGCTGATAGTCTGCATCATAACGGATACGCAGGGTAAACCGCCGCAACCAGAACAGCCCGATCGCAAACCCTGAAATCCCCAGCACAACACTCGCCGCCTCGGCACTTTGCCACAGAAATTGCTGCGCACCCAACTCGCCAAGCAATGCACCCAGTAAAAGCAGCGCGATGGGGACGGCATAAACCGCCAGCGACCCCTTTACCAGTGCTCGCTCACGAATTCCGATAATCACCTCGTCCCCGGCCTTCAGTGGCATGCTGGCCAGCACCCTGACAATGCTGCGCCGCTTGCCCAGCGCACGGGCAATGGCCGCCGTACCGCAACCCTTGCTGGCTGAACAGGAGCCGCAGGTGGAACGCCGCCGGGTCTCCACCCAGACAGTTTCATCATCCACTTCAACAACACGGGCCGTTTCTTCCAGCATGGCAGGTCAGCGGATCCGTACCGCGTTACCAATCATTTCGACGGTTTTCATGGGCACCTCACCCACAACGGTTATGTAATAGCCGTCCATCATCGTACCGTAAGCATTTAACGCCCCACGATGGGTTACGCCCTGGTAACTGTCGTGACCACCGGGAGCTTTTTCAATATAGACCGATACACTGGCAAGTCCATCACTGTACACCCAGTGCTCAACGCCCGGGTCATGGGCAGACAACTGGTGCCAGCTATGGTCGGTCAACACAAAACCATCCGGCACCTGGATAACCTTCCAGTGCGTATCCGTCTCATCACTACCCGGTTCAGGTGGCGTCATTTCCGGCTCCAGCTTCCAGGAAAAACCTGCGCCACTGAGATCCGGGAGCAGTTCCTGCTCGCTGATTTGTTTCGGGAAATCGATCGAGGTGAACATCATCTGCTCGACCGACTCGCCCTGAAAATCGGTCAGTTCCGAGCGCAACAACATGTAATTGTCGCCATGTACACAAAGGCGCCGGCCATAGCGATAGCTATCGCGAGGCCTTACCTCAACCAGGCGACAGGGCAACCCGGCAACACGGTCCTCGTCACCCACGCTGAAACTGTAGAGCTGCTCGAGCTCCTTCAGGCTTTCGGGAAAGCTGGCCGGAAACGGGGAGCGTGGCTGACTACGGTTCACATGCACGGACTCACTGTCTTCCAGAATGCAGGTAACCACCTGGTTATCACGCAGAATTTCACGCCTGGGGCCGGTCAGCGACATGAGGCGTTCACGCTCACCACCCGTACCCACGGCATGCACAATGCGCATGGCGTCGAGTTGCCCCTGGTGCTGGTAAACAAAGGTACCGGTGTAATTCAGCGTACGTGAAGCCAGCGTCATACGTTCCAGCCATACGTACGCATCCGAATCAGCCCTTGCCGAGGTCATACCGGCAAGGGCTGCAAACAAAACTGCCAGGAAAGCGACAGACGCCGGCTTCATCACTGATGGGTGTCAGATACGACACGCGCATAGGGCATGACGCCCTGAACACCGCGACTGGCTGCATACTCACTGTGGTTGACCAGGTAACCCGCCAGGCGTTTCTCGACCTGGGGTTCAATACGATCCCAGCGTGACTCACGGTTGTCACTGGCCAGCACGGCTGTCGGTGCTGTCGCAGTAACAGCCAGCACGGTGGCGCCTGTATCCTTGCCCTGTTCGTTTGTCACTGCCAGTACCGCAACCAGCGCGACAGACGCAGCCACCGCAAGGCCAGCCATCGGTTTCCACCAGTGATCCTGCCCGGAATGCTCATTCACCTGCCCTGACCGGGACTTATCCTGCTGCAGCGCCGATTTCGACACTTCATCAGCCAATGCATCCTGCACCCGTTGTGCGATACCCATCCCGGCTGAAGCACCGGCGCCACGCATCACTTCACCAATCAACCGGTAACGTCCGAGACATTCACGCAGCGCCCTGTCGCGCTGCATCCGGCCCAACAGCAGCGGTCGCTCCAGTTCGGTCAGCTCGTCATCAGCCAGTGCGGATAACTGCTCGCGGATTTCGTCATTCATCATTCTTCACCTGCTTCTACATCGGTCAACAGCGGACGGATGCGGCTATCAATGGCATCACGCGCCCTGAAAATTCTTGATCGGACTGTACCAATCGGGCAATCCATGGCGGAGGCAATCTCCTCGTAACTCAGGCCATCAAGCTCGCGCAGCACAATGGCGGTTCGCAACTCTTCCGGCAAATCATCGATGGCCGACTGGATGGTGCTGGCCAACTCGCTTTGCAGTGCCATACGTTCCGGTGTTGCATATTCCCTGAGACCTGAGCCGGACTCAAATTGTTCCGCGTCCTGGGCGTCGATATCGTCTTTTGGAGGACGGCGGCTCGAAGCCACCAGGTAGTTCTTTGCCGTGTTAATGGCGATACGATATAACCAGGTATAAAAGGCGCTGTCTCCACGGAAGTTCGGCAGCGCGCGGTAAGCCTTGATAAAGGCTTCCTGCGACACATCGAGCACTTCGCTGGGGTCACGGATATAGCGCCCGATCACATTCGCAAGCTTGTGCTCGTATTTACGCACCAGGATGTCGAACGCCGCTTTTTCGCCGTTCTGCACCCGCTTGACCAGTTCCTGGTCGAGGTTTTTGTCGCCCATCCGGGCTACCCTCTCTTTTTCCCGGATAGCATGCATGGCTGCTGTAGACCGGGTAAACCCGCGAGAGTTCGCCAGAAACCGGGATTTGGGATAAAATAACTTTGCAAAGCGCTTTATTCTGAAGATATTAACCAGTCCCGACCATACCCGATTACGGCACAGGCGACCACCGCTCATGCATACCCAGCACCAGTATGACGTCCTTATTATCGGCAGCGGCGCGGCCGGCCTCACGCTGGCCCTGCGCCTGCCACCGCGGATACGTGTCGCCGTGCTGTCAAAAGGCCCGGTACAGGAAGGCAACACCTGGTACGCACAGGGCGGCATCTCCGCCGTGCTCGACCAGGCGGATTCCATCGAATCCCACGTCAGGGACACCATGGACGCCGGTGCCGGCCTGTGCGACCCGGAGGTCGTGCGTTTTACCGTCGAAAACGGTCCGGAAGCCGTACAGTGGCTGGTCGACCTCGGTGTCGCTTTCACCCGCGAACACAGCAGCCCGGAAAAAGGCTTTCACCTGACCCGCGAAGGCGGGCATCAGCACCGCCGCGTCATCCATGCCGCAGACGCCACCGGCAAGGCGGTACAGAGCAGCCTGATCGATGCCGTACGGGCACGCGATAATATCGACCTGTTTGAACAGCACATTGCCGTCGACCTGATCACCGCAGACCGCATTGGCCAGCCATCGAACCGCTGCCTGGGCGCCTATGTACTGGATCGCAGCAGCGGCCGGGTGGAGGTGTTCCGGGCAAAGTGCGTGGCGCTGGCCACGGGTGGCGCCAGCAAGGTGTACCTCTATACCAGCAATCCCGACACCTCCACCGGTGACGGCATCGCCATGGCCTGGCGTGCCGGCTGCCGGGTGGCCAACATGGAATTCAACCAGTTTCACCCGACCTGCCTGTACCACCCGCAGGCCAAGTCGTTCCTGATCACCGAGGCGGTGCGCGGCGAGGGCGGAAAACTGTTACTCCCCGACGGCAAACCCTTCATGCAGCGCTTCGATACGCGCTGCGAACTGGCACCACGCGATATCGTCGCCCGCGCCATTGACCACGAGATGAAACGCCTCGGTATCGACCACGTGCTGCTCGATATCTCGCACAAGTCGCCGGAATTTATCCACGAACACTTCCCCACTGTGCAGCAGCGCTGCATGGAACTGGGGATCGACATCACCCGCGAGCCGATCCCGGTGGTGCCGGCCGCCCACTACACCTGTGGCGGCATCCCCACCGACATGAAGGGGCACAGCGACGTCGAGAACCTGTACGTAGTCGGCGAGTCCGCCTGTACCGGTCTGCACGGGGCCAACCGCATGGCCAGCAACTCATTGCTGGAGTGCCTGGTATTCGCCACCGCGGCCGCCGCGGATATCGAGGCAAGGCTGGCGAACAACCCGATGCCAGCTGAACTGCCGGAATGGGACGAATCGAAAGTCACGGACTCTGACGAGGAAGTGGTGGTCAGCCACAACTGGGATGAACTGCGACGCTTTATGTGGGACTACGTCGGCATTGTGCGTACCGACAAGCGACTGGAACGCGCACAACGTCGCATTGCCACCCTGCAGCTCGAAATCGAGGAATACTACGGTAATTTCCGTGTCACCAACGACCTGCTGGAACTGCGTAACCTGGTGCAGGTCGCCGAACTGATTATCCGCTCGGCACAGATGCGCAGGGAAAGCCGTGGCCTGCACTACACGCTGGATTACCCGAAACCTGACGATCGTCAGCCACCCCGTGACACCCTGCTGGTGCCGCAGAAGGCCCACCATGAACCGGGCCATAATGTTGCCGTGGGCAAGGTGGAACAGTTACGGATTGCGCCGCGCAAGAGCCGGGCGTAAAGCAGGCGACCCCGGGTTACCGACCCGCTTTGCTCAACCGACCTCGAAGCGGGTCGGTATTTCCATACTGACCGGCTGACACTCAAGCTTGTCCACGCGCGCAGCTGGTGGGCCGCTTTCAAGCCAGCGCTTCATTGCCCCAAGGGCAGCGCTCTCCCCGCAGGCCAGCACCTCGACGCGCCCGTCCGGCAGATTGATGGCGCGACCGGTAATACCCAGCCGCGTTGCTTCAGCGCGCGCCGACGCCCGGAAAAACACGCCCTGAACGCGGCCGCTGATCAGACACTTTATGCAGGATTTCATGGATTCACGCCCGTCATGGATGAACAGGATTGATACATCTTAACTATGACGAGCAGACAGGCCACCTGCCCGCTCAGAGCGAATCGAGCGCCTTTTCCAGCGCGGCGAGGAAACGGGTATTTTCATCCGGCGTACCGACCGTTACCCGCAGGCAGTCCTGCATACGACCACCGGCAGGGTTCAGGTTCTTGATCAATACCCCTTGCTGGCAAAGCGCAGCGAATACCGCATCGGCTGAACCTTGCGCAACCCGGAACAGGACAAAATTAGCCTCACTGGGGTATGCCGTTATACCTTCGCAGTTCGACAGGGCATCGAGCAAACGACGACGCTCGGCACGAATCAGACCGGCCTGCTCATCCAGCATCGCCCTGTGCTCCAGCGCGAACATGGCGCTGGCCTGGGTCAGTACATTGATGTTGTAGGGCAAACGCGTTTTATTGATTTCATCCAGCCATTCGGGGGCACCGGCCAGCAGGCCGAGGCGCAGGCCGGCCAGGCCCATTTTGGATACCGTACGCAGCACCAGCAGGTTGGGAAACTCACCGAGCCGCGGCATAAAGCTGGCATCGGTAAACGGCGCATAGGCCTCATCCACCACCACCAGGCCGGGTGACCGCTCAATGATGAATTCGATGGCGGCACGATCAAACAGTGTTCCGGTCGGGTTGTTCGGGTAGGCCAGGAATACAATCGCTGGCTGGTGCAGGTCAATGGCGTGCAACATGGCATCGAGATCCAGCGAAAAATCCTCCGCCAGCGGCACGCCCTCATAACACAGGCCGGCCACGTCGGCGATCATCCGGTACATGACGAACGTCGGGTCGGGCGACAAAATCACCCGGTCCGGTTGTGCTACCGCCAGAGCAAGCATCTGGATGAGCTCATCGGAGCCGTTGCCCAGCACGATCCGGGCATTGTCCGGCACCTGCATGGCCTCGCGCAGACGTTCGGTCAGGGCGCGCGCGCCGGGGTCCGGGTAACGGTTCAGCTCAACCTCGCGCAGCACTTCGAGCCACTCGTCGACCAGCGATTCCGGCCAGCGATAGGGATTTTCCATGGCGTCCAGCTTGATGCTGTCACCGGGATCCGGCACATGGTAGGGCTTCAGTGCCTGGATTTCGGGGCGGATCCAGAATTGCGGGGATTTTGCTGCCGCGCTCATGCGTCGTCAGCCACCCGGTACTCCGCCGAGCGGGCGTGTGCCTCCAGCCCTTCGCCGCGCGCCAGCGTGGAAGCGGTGCGCCCCAGGTCGTTGGCACCCTGCGCGGAACAATAAATGATGCTGGAGCGTTTCTGGAAATCGTACACCCCCAGCGGCGATGAGAAGCGTGCTGTCCGCGAGGTCGGCAACACGTGGTTCGGGCCGGCGCAATAATCGCCCAGCGCCTCGGCCGTGTAGCGCCCCATGAAGATGGCGCCGGCGTGGCGAATCCGTGTGGCCATGGCCTGCGGGTCCTCAACGGAGAGCTCCAGGTGTTCGGGGGCGATGTGGTTGGCGACCTCGACTGCCTCGTCCAGGCTTTTCACCTTCACCAGTGCACCACGTCCCTGCAGGGACTGGCGGATGATCGGCTCACGTTGCATGTCCGGCAGCAGTTTTTCAATACTGGCGGCGACCTGATCGAGGAAATCTGCATCGGGGCTGACCAGAATGGCCTGCGCGTCCTCATCATGCTCGGCCTGCGAGAACAGGTCCATGGCAATCCAGTCGGGGTTCGTTCCGCCATCACACACTACCAGGATTTCCGAGGGGCCGGCGATCATATCGATACCGACCTGGCCGAATACCATACCCTTGGCAGTGGCAACATAGATATTGCCCGGACCGACAATCTTGTCGACACGCGGGATACTTTCCGTTCCATAGGCCAGTGCCGCCACCGCCTGTGCACCGCCAATCGAGAACACCCGGTCCACACCGGCAATCGCGGCCGCGGCCAGCACCAGCTCATTGACCACGCCATCCGGTGTCGGCACAACCATAACAAGCTCATCAACGCCGGCAACCTTTGCCGGCACCGCATTCATCAATACCGATGACGGGTATGCCGCCTTGCCGCCCGGCACATACAGGCCAGCGCGATCCAGTGGCGCCACCTGTTGACCGAGTACAGTACCGTCGTCTTCGGTATAGGACCAGGAATCCATTTTCTGGTGTTCCGCATAGGCGCGCACGCGCGCGGCGGCACGCTCCAGCGCCTCCCGCTGGTCGGTCGGGATGGTATTGAGCGCCTGCTGCAAACGTTGCCGGGAAATTTCCAGTTCTGCCACGCTGGCCACCTGCAGGCGATCGAATTTCGTGGTGTATTCAAGCAATGCCGCGTCGCCGCGCTCGCGGATGGCGGCGATGATTTCCCGCACCGTCGTCTCTACCGCCTCGTCGGCGGAAGCTTCCCAGGCCAGCACCTGATCCAGCGCGGCGTAGAAACCGTCCTGGCGGCTGTCGAGTCGTTTAATGTCCACCATGTTCAGGCGGCCTGCTGCCGTTCCACGGCCTCGGCAAGCCGGTCGATGAAGGCCTGCACCCGTGCGTGCTTACGCTTCATGGAGGCCTTGTTGACGACCAGCCGTGAACTGATGTCGGCAATGTGATCGAGTGGTTGCAGGCCATTGGCCCTGAGCGTATTGCCGGTGTCCACCACATCGACAATCAGGTCCGACAGGCCGACCAGCGGCGCCAGTTCCATGGAACCGTACAGCTTGATGATCTCCACCTGCTGTCCCTGTTCGGCAAAGTACCGGCGTGTGCTGTTGACGTACTTGCTGGCAATACGCAGCCGGCGCGACTGCGGCGCCCACGCCTCGCGCCCGGCCACCATCAGCCGGCACTGCGCGATACGCAGGTCCAGTGGTTCATACAGACCGGCGCCACCGTGTTCCATCAGCACATCCTTGCCGGCCACGCCGAGGTCGGCGGCACCATACTGCACATAGGTCGGTACGTCCGAGGCACGGATAATCACCAGCTTCACATCGCCCTGGTTGGTATCCAGGATCAGCTTGCGACTGGTTTCCGGATCGTCCACCGGTTCGATACCGGCGTGCGCCAGCAGCGGCAGGGTTTCCTTGAAAATGCGGCCCTTTGACAGGGCAATCGTCAGTTGTTCAGACATGGGTCGAGCCTGGAAGTCATGTGCCAGTAAATGACCGGGTCAGAGCTGTTTGCTCCAGTCTTCCGGTGTGAAGGTGCGAAATGACAGGGCATGCACCGCGCCCTGCATCAGGTCGCCCAGTGCAGCATAGACCATCTGGTGCTGCTGTACCTTGTTCCTGCCCTCGAATTCGGGGCTGACAATGGTTGCCTCGAAGTGGTCACCATCACCCTGCACGGTCACCTCGGCGGAGGGGATGCCGTCCTCGATAATTTTTTTCAGTTCGTCTGCCTGCATAATCCTGCTCGTCCTTACCAATCAGAAGCCGGATCATACTATAAGTTACATCAGGCCTCTCCCCTGCAAACACGGCGGGAAACAGCGGCCGGATTCGGGAACTCAGTCCCTGTGCAGCGGCAGGATCTCATCGAGACCGCTGACGCGCGCCATTTCCAGCATCTGCACAGGCATATTGAAAAACCGCAGACTGCCGCCGCTGCGCTGTGTCTCGCGCAACCACTCGATCAACAGCGCGAGACCGGCGCTGTCGGAACGCTGTACCTGGCCAAGATCCACATCGATTGCAGTCCCCGACGCACAGTGTTCACGACAATCGCGCCACAGCGCCGGCACCGAATCGAAACTCAGGTCACCGTGGATTTCCAGCCGGCCTTCACGACCCTGCTCAACCGAGGCGCGCGACTCGGGCATGGCTATTCGCCGCTCGCCTTGTCCATGATGAATTTACCGATCAGTTTTTCCAGCACGATGGCTGACTGGGTCAGGCCCTCATCCAGCTCTGAACCGTCCACCAGGTATTCCTCCGAACCACCGGACTCCAGGCCGATGTATTGTTCGCCAAGCAGCCCGGCCGTGTAAATACTGGCCGAGGTGTCGTCAGAAAAGCGGTTGTAACGCTGATTGATACGCAAAGTCACCACGGCAACCTGGCGCTCATTGTCAAAATCGACGCTGGCCACCCGGCCTACCAGCACCCCGGCCGCCTTCACGGCGGAACGCACCTGCAACCCACCGATATTGTCAAAGCGGGCCGTCAGGGTGTAGGTGCCGTCCTCCCTGAAGCTGCTGAGGTTGCTGACCTGCATCGCCAGTACAAAAAGGGCTGCGATACCGGCCGCGACAAACATGCCCACCAGCATTTCTGTTGTTTTGGTCTGTTTCATGCTCAGCTGTCTCCGAACATCAATGCGGTTAATACAAAATCCAGTCCCAGCACGGCAAAGGCGGAATGCACCACCGTGCGGGTTGTGGCGCGGCTGACACCTTCCGAAGTCGGAACAGCATCGTAGCCTTCGAACACGGCAATCCATGTCGTCACGAAACCGAACACCACGCTCTTGATGACACCGTTAAAGACATCATCGTAAAGGTCCACCTTGGCCTGCATCTGTGCCCAGTAGGCGCCTTCATCAACACCCAGCAGGCCAACGCCGACAAAATACCCCCCCCAGATGCCGACCGCGCTGAAAATCGCCACCAGCAGCGGCATGGAAATACAGCCTGCCAGGAAACGCGGGGCAATCACCCGGTGTAACGGGTCAACCGCCATCATTTCCATACCCGATAATTGCTCGGTGGCCTTCATCAGGCCAATTTCTGCCGTCAGCGCGGAGCCTGCGCGGCCGGCGAACAACAGCGCCGTCACCACCGGCCCCAGTTCGCGCACCATCGACAGGGCCACCATCACGCCCAGCGATTCCTCGGCACTGAAATCGACCAGTGTGTTGTAGCCCTGCAGCCCCAGCACCATGCCGACGAACAGGCCGGAAATGGCAATCAGCATCAGCGACAACACACCCACCGAGAACAACTGTGCAATCAGCAGCCGCGGCCGCATCAGCACCGCCGGAATACCCACCAGGGTTTTCCACAAAAACAGGTGCCCGCGCCCGAGTTTTTCAAAAAAGGCAATACCGGTCACGCCCAGTTGCCGTATCCATTCCAGCATAATCAGCCGACCTCCCCGCCCTGTAACAGGTCTTCCCGGTAATCCGGCGCCGGGTAGTGGAACGGTACCGGCCCGTCGGGCAGTCCCTGCATGAACTGTTTGACCCACTCGGAGTCCGTCCTGTCGAGTGCTTCCGGTGTGCCGTGGCCAACAACCTTGCCGCGCGAAATAACATAGATGTAATCGGAAATGGCAGCGGTCTCCTGCACATCATGTGACACGATAATACTGGTCAACCCCAGCGCATCGTTAAGCAGGCGAATCAATTGCACCAGTGCACCCATGGAAATGGGGTCCTGACCGGTGAAGGGTTCGTCGTACATAATCATCATCGGATCCAGTGCGATGGCACGCGCCAGTGCCACACGGCGCGCCATGCCGCCGGACAATTCACTGGGCATCAACCGTCGCGCGCCACGCAAACCGACAGCCTGGAGTTTCATCAGCACCAGGTCGCGGATCATGGATTCCGGTAATTCGGTATGCTCGCGCAACGGGAAAGCCACGTTGTCGTACACAGTGAGATCGGTCAGCAAGGCACCGGACTGGAACAACATCCCCATACGCTGACGCAATTCGTACAACTCGCCACGCCTGAGTGCCGGCACTTCCCGGCCATCGACCTGCACACTGCCCTGGTCGGGATATAACTGCCCGCCGATCAGGCGCAACAGCGTGGTCTTGCCGGTACCGCTCGGCCCCATGATCGCGGTGATCCTGCCGCGCGGAATATCCAGGTCCACACCGTCGAAAATCATGTGTTCGCCACGCGAAAAATGCAGATCGCGGATGCGTACCAGGGTGTCGGATTGTGAAGGGTTGGCTGCTTCCGCCATAGTCTGTTGTCGGTTCTATCCCTGTTGTCTGGCGGGCATTATACGGAAACGGGCGCAATAGTCGCTGTCGAAAGCGGCTATCAGCCGGATTCCGTTTTCTCCTGTCCGCAGCGCTCGCAACGGTAGCCGGTCACCAGCTTGCCCTGCTTGACATCGAAAGGCTTGTTAACCACCACCCACTTGTGAAATCCACGCCGGCACAGGGTATTGCCCCGGTGTTTTTTTGAGCCCTTCGGCCGCCTGAAATCAACGATATCGCCCACACCCAGCCCCCTCCCTGCAAACGGATTTGTCCCCGCCGGTACGAATCCCTACTATACGCCACCTATGTGGATTGAGCTTGTGGCCACGCTGGCCGGATTTGCGCTCCTTGTGTGGGGCGCCGAACGTTTTGTGATGGGCGCAGCCAGCACGGCGCGGCTGCTTGGCGTGTCACCGTTGCTGATCGGCCTGACCATTGTCGGCTTTGGCACCTCGGCGCCGGAAATTCTGGTTTCACTGATGGCCTCGATGAACGACAACCCGGGGCTTGCCGTGGGTAATGCCATCGGCTCGAATATCACTAATATTGCCCTGATCCTCGGCGCAACCGCGCTGCTTGTCCCCCTGTCGGTACATTCCGGTACCGTGCGTCGCGAACTGCCCATTTTACTGGGCACCACGCTCATCGCCTGGCTGCTGGTCAGTGATGGGCGACTGGATTTCGCCGACGGTCTGATCCTGCTCGGCGGACTGGTCGTCATGCTGGCCTGGGTGATCTGGCTGGGCCTGCACTCGCGAGGCAAGGACCCCATGGCCGCTGAAGATCCAATGGCCGCTGAATATGAAGCGGAAATTCCCACCGACATGCCGCTGGGTCGTTCGTTGTTCTGGCTGCTGTTCGGTATTGTCATTCTGGTCGCCAGTTCGCGGCTGCTGGTATGGGGCGCCGTCGGCATTGCCGAAGCCTTTGGGGTGAGTGACCTGGTCATCGGCCTGACCATCGTCGCACTGGGCACCAGCCTGCCGGAACTCGCCGCCTCGATTGCCAGCGCACTGAAAAATGAACCGGATATCGCCATCGGCAACGTTATAGGCTCCAACATGTTCAACCTGCTGGCCGTACTGGGCATTCCCGGCATCATTCGACCTGACGCTATCGATCCTGCCGTGCTGTCGCGCGATATGCCGATGATGCTGATACTGACCGTGGCACTGTTACTCATGGCGTGGGGTTTGCGGGGTGAAGGCCGTATCAATCGATTCGAAGGCAGCCTGTTGCTGGCCAGCTATATCGGCTACCAGAGCCTGTTATACTTCACCACCGTTCGCTGAGCGACAACCAGGCGTTAACAAGCCCTTATCCAATGACTGATGCAACACTGAAAAAACTGGGACTGGCCGTCCTGGACACCGAATCCGCCGCTATTGAGGCGCTGAAGACACGTATCGATGATGATTTCGTGCGCGCCTGCCACCACATGCTCGACTGCGAAGGCCGCGTGGTGGTGATCGGCATGGGCAAATCCGGTCATATCGGCAGCAAGATCGCCGCGACCCTGGCCAGCACCGGCACACCGGCCTTTTTTGTCCATCCCGGTGAAGCCAGTCACGGCGACCTGGGCATGATTACCGCGAAGGATGTTGTCGTCGCCCTGTCCAACTCCGGTTCGACAGAAGAAATCCTCACTATTCTGCCGATTATCAAGCGCCTCAATGTGCCGCTGATTTCACTCACCGGCAACCCGGATTCCCCCCTGGCGCAGGCCGCCAGTGTCAATCTCGACGTCAGCGTGGAAAAGGAAGCCTGCCCGCTGGACCTTGCACCCACCGCCAGCACCACCGCCGCCCTTGCCATGGGGGATGCCCTGGCCATATCGCTGCTGGAAGTCCGCGGTTTTACCGCCGATGATTTTGCCCGCTCTCACCCGGGTGGGAAACTGGGCCGGCGACTGCTGCTGCTGATCGACGATCTGATCCACACCGGCGACCGCGTACCGCATGTTCCGGCAGGCACACTGGTCTGTGACGCGCTGCTGGAGATGACACAAAAAGGTCTTGGCGCCACGGCCGTGGTCGACCACGACAACCGGGTCGAAGGTATCTTCACCGATGGTGACCTGCGCCGCGCGCTGGATCACGATGTCGATCTGCACAAAACCTCTATCGATGACGTCATGACCCGTAACTGCACGCTGATTTCACCCGGACTGCTGGCGGCCGAGGCCCTGCAGATTATGGAAGACGGTAAATTCAACGCCCTGCTGGTGGTCGATGAGGATAGAAAACTGATTGGCGCACTGAACATGCACGACCTGCTGCGCGCCGGCGTGGTATAGGCACAAGACAATGAAAGATATCCTGGAAAAAGCCGCCCGCATCAAATTGCTGATCTTTGATGTCGACGGTGTATTGACCGATGGCAGCCTGTTCATCGGTGACGACGGGCAGGAATACAAGGCCTTCAATTCGCAGGACGGCCACGGCATCAAGATGCTGCAAAAATACGGCGTACGCTGCGCCATTATTACCGGCCGTACATCAAAGGTCGTGGAGCACCGCATCCGTAACCTCGGCATCGAACCGGAACTGGTCTGGCAGGGGCAGCACGACAAGCTGCAGGGTTTTGCCGAACTGCTGAAACAGACCGGCCTGCAGGCGGGCGAAATCGCCTACCTTGGAGACGATGTGGTCGACCTGCCCGTCATGCGCAAGGTCGGCCTGGCGATCGCGGTTCAGGACGCCCACGCCTTCGTCGTGAAACACAGCCACTGGCAGACACCACGGGGAGGCGGGCGTGGTGCCGCACGCGATGTCTGTGAAATGCTCATGGAAGCGCGCGGCGTTTTGCAACAGGAACTGGAAAGTTACCTCTGATTACAGGTAACGTATACGCATGACACGCACCACGCATCTCATACTGCTGGTCCTGCTGATCCTGCCATCGTGGAGCCACGCCCTGTCCACCGATCGTGACCAGCCAATGATGATCGAGGCCGACCGCGTTGAACTGGATGATGCCAAAGGCATCAGTATCTATACCGGCAACGTCAAGGTCACCCAGGGCACACTGGTGCTGACCGGCGACCGCATGGTTGTGCATAACAAGGGCAGCGACATCGAGAAAGTACTGATGGACGGCAACCCGGCTACCTACAAACAGCGGCCGGACGGCAAGGAACAGGATGTCTACGCCCGCTCGAAGCGTATGGAATACTATACAGACCCGGAGCACATCATTCTGCTGGAGCAGGCCGAGGTCAACCAGGGCGGCGACGTACTGCGTAGCGAACGTATCGTCTATGACGTGGCAAAGGATCAGGTCAACGCCGGCACCGACCAGCCCAATGACCGGGTCATTATCACCATTCAGCCCAAACCGAAAAAAGACAACAAGGCCAGTCCTGCACCATGAGTCGACTGGAAGCCCGCGAACTCAGCAAGAGCTATTCGGGCCGCAAGGTTATCGAGTCGGTCTCGTTACACGTCGACAGCGGTGAAGTGGTGGGACTGCTCGGTCCCAACGGCGCCGGCAAAACCACCTGCTTTTACATGATTGTTGGCCTGGTGCCCAGTGACGGCGGCAGTGTCTGGCTCGACGACCAGGATCTGACCCCCTTCCCCATGCATATTCGCGCCCGCAAGGGAGTCGGCTACCTGCCCCAGGAAGCGTCTGTGTTCCGCAAGCTCAGTGTGGCGGACAACCTGCTTGCCGTGCTGGAACTGCGAAAAGATTTAAGTCGTCGCGAACGTGCCGATAAAATGGAAAATCTGCTGCAGGAACTGCACATAGAACACCTGCGGAACCAGAAAGGCATGAGCCTGTCCGGTGGTGAACGCAGGCGCGTGGAAATTGCCCGCGCACTGGCCATGGAGCCACGTTTCATCCTGCTGGACGAACCCTTTGCCGGCGTCGACCCGATTTCGGTCATCGACATCCAGCGTATTGTGGAACACCTGACCGAGCGGAACATTGGAATCCTCATTACCGACCATAACGTGCGTGAAACACTGGGCATTTGTTCACGCGCCTACATTATTGGCAACGGCCACACGCTGGCCGAAGGCTCGCCGGATGATATTCTTCAAAATCAGGAAGTTCGTGATGTATACCTCGGCGACCACTTCCGTATGTAAGCGGAAAAATATTTTCACTAAAACCTTCAATGGCACAATAAATGCAGTAGAATATCCCTCTGTAACCGGCTGTTTCCCTTTCAGCCGCGGCATAACAGAGACCGGTGACACGTAACCTTATGAAGCAGTCCATCCAGCTACGGCTTGGCCAACACCTTACGATGACGCCCCAGTTACAACAGGCGATTCGCCTGCTGCAACTCTCCACACTCGAACTGCAACTCGAAGTACAAACTGTTCTCGAATCCAACCTGATGCTGGAACGCGACGAGAACGAACAGGAAACCAAAGTCGAGACGGCAGCAGAAGCCGCACCTGACCAGGCGGCCGCCCCGGACGCAGAGCCGGTCGCAGCAAAAACAGAAGGTGTCGATGCCGAGGTTTCCAGCAATGCTGACACCATGCCCGACGAACTGCCCGGCGACACCAGCTGGGAAGACACCTATGACATGGGCGCCACCAGCCTCAGTACACCCGCTGGCGACAATGACCGGGACTTCTTTGAAACACACGTAGGCAGCAGCGAGAGCCTGCACGAACACCTTTCCTGGCAACTCGACCTGACACCGTTCAGCGATGTTGACCGTGAGATTGCCGAAGCCATCATCGACTCGATCAATGATGACGGTTACCTGAGTGTCTCGCTCGAAGAACTGTTTGAAAGCCTCGACATGGCACCGGAACTGGAAATCGGTGTCGAGGAAATCCAGGCCGTACTGCGGCGTATCCAGCACTTCGACCCGGTGGGTGTAGGCGCCCGTGACCCGGCAGAATGCCTGCTGATCCAGTTGCTGGCACTGGAACCCGAGACACCCTGGCGCAAACAGGCACTGATTCTGGTGCAGGAACACGTCACCCTGCTCGGAAATCGGGACTATAATCAGATTATGCGGCGCATGAAGCTCACCGAATCCGAGCTTCAGGAAGTGCTCAAACTGGTCCAGTCGCTCAACCCGCGGCCCGGCTCCCAGATCACCAGCGCTACCCCGCAGTATGTGGTCCCCGATGTATTCGTTACCAAAAAAAAGGGCAAGTGGCAGGTGGACCTGAACATAGAAGCAACACCCAAACTACGCATCAACAGCCAGTACGCCGGCCTGGTACGGCGTGCTGACAACAGCGATGACAATACCTACCTGCGCAATCACCTGCAGGAAGCACGCTGGTTCCTCAAGAGCCTGCAAAGCCGTCACGAAACCCTGCTCAAGGTCGCCCGCTGCATTGTCGAACGGCAACGCAATTTCTTCGAGTACGGCGATGAGGCCATGAAGCCGCTGGTACTGCGCGATATTGCAGAAACCGTGGAGATGCACGAATCCACCATCTCCCGTGTCACCACGCAGAAATACATGCACACCCCGCGTGGCATCTTCGAATTCAAGTATTTCTTCTCCAGCCACGTCGGCACCGACGACGGCGGAGAATGTTCGGCCACCGCCATACGCGCCATCATTAAAAAACTGGTTGCGGCGGAAAAGCCCAACAAGCCCCTCAGTGACAGCAAGATTGCCGCGCTGCTCGCTGACCAGGGCATCAAGGTTGCACGACGCACGATCGCCAAGTATCGGGAGGCGATGAACATACCACCTTCCAATGAACGTAAACGCCTCGCTTGAGGCCATGGACGAGGAGTACCTCCATGCAAATAGATGTTACCGGACGCCACGTAGACATCACTGAACCCATGCGGTCCTATGTTGCAGAAAAGTTCCAGCGGCTGGAACGCCATTTCGACCACGTCACCGATGTACACGTAGTGCTCAGCGTCGAAAAACTGCGTCATACGGCCGAAGCGACCATCCACATTTCAGGCGGCAAGCTGTTTGCCGACGATACGGAAGAAAACATGTACGCCGCCATCGATGGCCTGACCGACAAGCTGGACCGCCAGATCAAGAAACACAAGGAAAAGCTCACCGACCATCACCGTTCGGAAGGCGCCGAAACCAAGAAGCAGGCGCTTTAAACAGACCCATACACGGGAAACGCATGGGGCGTTTCCCGGAGCTGATGACATGCAAATTGCCAAACTCCTTGATCCAAGCCGTATTGCCTGCCAACAGGGTAGTTCCAGCAAGAAACGCGCACTGGAAACCCTCAGCAAGCTGCTGGCCAGCAAACTGCCTGACTTTACCGACGGAGAAATCTTCGACAGCCTGATCGGGAGGGAACGGCTTGGCAGCACTGGCCTGGGCAAGGGTGTTGCACTGCCACACGGACGCATGGGCGGCCTGGATGCCCCCGTGGCGGCCCTGCTGACGCTGGAACAGGGCGTGGATTATGACGCCATCGACAACCAGCCGGTCGACGTGTTGTTCGCCCTGCTGGTGCCCGGGGAGTCCACCGACGAACACCTGCAGATACTTGCGCAGCTTGCAGAAATGTTCAGTAATGCTGACTTCTGTTCAAAGCTCCGTAACAACCGCGACGCACAGGCCTGTCTTGACCTCATCGCCCACTGGAATGCAAACCAGCAACTCTCTGCA
The DNA here is from genome assembly GCF_058323355.1 of Thiogranum sp. Lineage (NCBI taxonomy): Bacteria > Pseudomonadati > Pseudomonadota > Gammaproteobacteria > Chromatiales > Ectothiorhodospiraceae > Thiogranum > Thiogranum sp. The sequence goes on along the minus strand of NZ_JBTTIO010000059.1, from coordinate 54,339 downwards.
TGAAAGGTTCTGACACCTCGATCGGCACCCTGTTTGACACACTGTGTGACAGACTGGAGCTGGAATGGGTGGGTAATCGGCAGGGCGAAAACCGTAATATCCAGAATATCGAGCCGGACAACGCCAAGACCGCCCTTGTCGGTCACCTCAACCTGATACATCCCAACCGCATACAGGTGCTCGGGGCCACCGAGATTCAGTACCTGGACCGGCTCACGGAAAATTCGCGGCGTGACCTCATTGACCAGCTTTTCGGTGGCAACACCGACCTGGTTGTCATCGGCAACGGGCAGGCCGTGCCGGCAGACATCAAGCAACATGCAGCAGCCACCTCCACGCCGCTGTTCACTTCGACGCGCCCGACAGCACAACTGGTCAACCACCTGCAGTATTACCTGACCAACCTGTTTGCCGAGAAAATCACCCTGCACGGGGTGTTTATGGAAGTCTTCAGCCTCGGCCTGCTGATTACCGGTGACCCGAGCGTCGGCAAAAGTGAACTGGCACTGGAACTGGTCGCCCGCGGGCACCGCCTGGTGGCCGATGACGCCCCCGAGTTTGCCCGCACCTCGCCTGACACGCTCAACGGACGCTGCCCCGAAGTCCTGCGGGATTTCCTTGAAGTGCGCGGTATCGGCATCCTCAATATACGCGCCATGTTCGGTGACAGTGCGATCAAGCAAAGTCGCAACCTGCGCCTCATCCTGCGACTGGTATCGATGAGCGAGGAACAGATGCACACCATTGACCGGCTGTACGGCGCCCGCTCCACGCAGACGATCCTCGGCGTCGAGGTACCTGAAATCACCCTGCCGGTAGCACCCGGCAGAAACCTCGCCGTACTCGCCGAGGCCGCCGCACGCAATCACACCCTGTTGCTAAAAGGATTCGATTCAGCGCAGTTGTTTGTGGAACGCCAGACGCGTTTCATGGACAATAACCCTTCGTGAAACTGATCATTGTCAGCGGCCTCTCCGGCTCGGGGAAAAGCGTTGCCCTGCATACGCTTGAAGACCTCGGCTACTACTGCATCGACAACCTGCCAGCCGGGTTGCTGGGCGCGCTTGCGCTCGAACTGAAACAGGCCGCCAAACCCGTCGAGAAAGTGGCTGTCGGTATCGATGCACGAAATCTCCCGCAGTCGCTGAACCAGTTCAGTGAAATCCTCGACAAACTGAAGGCACAGGGCATCAGCAATGAAATCCTGTTCATCACCTGCGACCCGGCCACACTCATCAAGCGCTTCAGCGAAACCCGCCGCCGCCACCCCCTGAGCAACGAGCATGTCTCGCTGGCCGAAGCCGTTGAGCTGGAACGCCAGCTGCTCGAACCCATCGCCAGGCGTGCCGACCTGTTCATCGACACCAGCCAGACGACCATTCACCAGTTACGCGACATGGTCCAGCAACGCGTAGACTGCCGGGAGGAAAGCCACCTGTCCCTGATGTTCCAGTCATTTGGTTTCAAGCACGGCATACCCAGCGACGCGGATTTCGTATTCGACGCACGCTGTCTGCCCAATCCGCACTGGCATCCCGAACTGCGACCGCTCACCGGGCGCGACGAGCCTGTTGCACAATATCTTGCTGGCGAGGCCCAGGTTGCTGCGATGGTCGACAATCTGACCGGTTTTCTCGACACCTGGATACCGGCCTTCGAAGCGGATAATCGCAGCTATCTGACAATTGCCATTGGTTGCACCGGTGGCCAGCATCGTTCCGTCTATCTCGTCGAGCGGCTGGCCAGGTACTTTGAAAAAAGCTACCCCGGCGTCACCACCCGCCACCGGGAGTTACCGTGAACGTCGGCATCCTGATCATTACCCACGGCAACATCGGCGCAGTGCTGTTGCAAACCGCGATTGACGTACTCGGTGTCTGCCCGCTGCAAACCTCCACCCTGTCTGCCCCGACAGACTGCGATCCCGAGCGGATACTGAAAGAGGCCATTATTCTGGCAAACCGGCTCGATAGTGGCGACGGCGTTCTGGTACTGACAGACCTGTACGGCTCTACACCCAGCAATATTGCCTGCCGCCTGCACGAGCAGCATACTGTTCGTGTTGTGTCCGGGGTCAACCTGCCCATGCTGATACGGGTACTCAACTACCCCGACATGGACCTTGACGAACTCACTCACAAGGCGGTCACCGGTGGCCGCGACGGTGTTCTGACCTGTAATGTTGAAGGCCCCCTGCATGCTGGATAAAAAAATCACCATCATCAACAAACTCGGGCTGCATGCACGCGCCGCCGCAAAGCTGGTTACCCTCGCATCGTCATTCGCCAGCGATGTAAAACTTGCCCGCAACGGGCAGGAAGTTAACGGGAAAAGCATCATGGGCGTGATGATGCTGGCTGCCTCGAAAGGTACCGAGATACGTATCATTGCCGACGGTGAAGATGAACACGAGGCTATCGAGAAGCTGACCGAGCTGATCGAAAACCGCTTTGGCGAGGAACAATGACCCTTACCATCACCGGCACGGGTATTTCACGCGGCATTGCCATAGGCCGCGCACAGCGGCTGGATGATGACGAACCGGAGATTTACGAAGCCGCCATACCAAAAGAACTGGTCGATGATGAGGTGGCACGCTTTCAACGTGCCGTGCAAACCGCTCGTCAGCAACTCAAGGAAATTCGTAACAGCATCCCCGAACACACCTCCGCGGATATCACGGATTTCATCGACACCCATCTGTTAATGATGGAAGACAGTATGCTGACCGCTGCCCCGATTGAGCGGATTCGTCGTGAACAATGCAGCGCCGAGTGGGCGCTCAAATCACAACGCGATGAACTGGCGAGGGTCTTCGATGAAATGGATGATCCTTACCTGCGCACCCGCAAGGATGATATCGACCACGTTGTCACACGTATTCAGCGTATTCTGATCGGGGAAAAGTCCAACACCCGCCTTGACAGTCAACATGCGCTGCAGGGTGCCATCATTCTCGCCCATGACCTCACACCTGCCGAGGCCGCCCTGCTGCAGCACCAGGGTATAGCAGGCTTTGTCACAGAATCGGGCGGCCCACTGTCACACACGGCTATCCTGGCGCGCAGCCTGGGCATGCCGGCCATTGTCGGCACTCATGTCACGCCGCAACAGGTTCGTGATGGTGACACCGTCATTCTCGATGGTATTCGCGGACTGCTGCTGGCCGATGTCGATGACGCGACACTGAAAGACTATCGCCGTCAGCAACGGCAACAGAAAAAGCGCCAGACCGAGCTGAAACGGCTGAAGAAAGAACCCGCCGTCACCCTCGACGATATCACTGTCAACCTGCTGGCCAATGTGGAACTGCTGGAAGACATTCGCGCCGCACGCCTGTTCGGCGCCGACGGTATCGGCCTGTACCGCACCGAGTTCCTGTTCATGAACCGTTCGGATATCCCCGGCGAGGAAGAGCAGCTGGGGCATTACCTGACATTGATCAGGTCCATGAAAGGCCTGCCGGTCACCATCCGCACCCTGGACCTCGGCGCCGACAAGGAATGTGGCGCACTGGACAATCACAACTGCCCCAACCCGGCACTGGGACTGCGCGCTATCCGTCTGTGCCTCAACAACCTCGAACTGTTCCGCCCACAGCTGCGTGCTATCCTGCGTGCCTCGGCGAAGGGGCCGGTCCAGATGATGATCCCCATGCTGTCCAGCGCCAGTGAACTCACGCGTGTACTGGAACTGGTCGAGGAAACCAGGCAGCAGCTCCACGACGATGGACTGGCGTTTGACGCTGATATGCCCGTCGGCGGCATGATCGAGGTACCGGCCGCCGCACTTTCAGCCGGCCTGTTTGCACGCAAACTCGACTTCCTGTCCATCGGTACCAATGATCTGATCCAGTATACACTCGCCATTGACCGTATCGATGACAGTGTCACCTATCTGTACGACCCACTGCATCCCGGTGTACTGAAACTCGTGCGCATGGTAATCGAAGCCGGACACCGGTACGGCACGCCGGTTGCCATGTGTGGCGAAATGGCGGGCGACCCGCGCTATACCCGCCTGCTGCTCGCCATGGGACTGCGCCAGTTCTCGGTACCCCCCACATCGTTATTCGAGGTCAAGGATGCGATCCGCCAGTGTGATACGACAATCCTCTCCAGGCTCGTTGATGAAGTCCTTGCCAGCGACGACCCGCAGCATATCCATGCCACCGTCGACGCCCTGAACGCACTCCGTTAAAACCGCCATTCGCCGGCACAAATCCGCACCCGCGGTTTTGTGCCGGCAGGCAGCCTGTTACACTGCGCAGCGATTATTCGTTGAACCGCTTGCGAGGCATTACGCGTGGATTCCGCAGAACAGCAAAACACCCAACAACGCCTGGAAGCGCTCACGGATGCCCTGCACAGCGGTGCGGCCGACCGGGTTCGCCAGTTGCTCTCGGATCTGCACCCGGCGGAAATCGGTGACCTGCTCGAATCGCTGCCACACGGCCCGCGTGAACTGCTCTGGGAACTGGTTCCCAGCGAAGAACAGGGTGAAGTCCTTGTCGAAGTCAACGACGAGGTACGCTCCGGCCTGATTGATGAAATGGAAACCCACGAACTGGTACAGGCTACCGGCGGGCTGGACACCGATGACCTCGCCGACCTGCTGCACGACCTGCCGGGCGCGGTTATCCATGAACTGCTGCTGTCCATGGACAAGCAGAACCGCCAGCGGCTGGAAGCCGCGCTGTCCTACCCGGAGGATACCGCCGGCGGCCTCATGGATCTCGATGTGGTCACTGTGCGCGCCAACGTGTCGCTGGACGTGGTGCTGCGCTACCTGCGCCTGCGCGGTGAAATACCGGAGCTGACCGACAGCCTGTTCGTGGTCAACCGTTTCGACCACTTCCAGGGTCTGTTGCCACTCAGTACGCTGCTGACCCGGGACCCCGATGCCAGTGTGGCGGAAGTCATGGAACGGGACATAGAAGGCATCCCGGCAACCATGAAAAGTGCCGATGTGGCGCGCCTGTTCCAGGATCGCAACCTCGTCTCCGCACCGGTCATTGATGACAACAACAAACTGCTCGGCCGTATCACCGTCGACGACGTCGTCGACGTTATCCGTGACGAGGGCGACCACAACATCATGAGCATGGCGGGCCTCGACGAAGAGGACGATATTTTTGCACCCGCCCTGACCAGCGCACGCCGCCGCGCGGTGTGGCTGGGCGTCAACCTTGCCACCGCCTTCCTCGCCTCCTGGGTGATCGGCCTGTTCGAAACCACGCTGGACAAAGTGGTGGCGCTGGCTGTTCTGATGCCGATTGTCGCCAGCATGGGAGGTATTGCCGGCAGCCAGACACTGACCATCATGATCCGCGGCCTGGCGCTGGGTCAGGTAGGATCCAGTAATGCACGTACACTGATGATCAAGGAGATCCAGGTCAGCGTCATGAACGGCCTGATCTGGTCGCTGGTGGTTGCTGTCATTGCGATGGCGTGGTTTCAGAGCACCAATATCGGCCTGATTATCGGTGCCGCACTGATCATCAACCTGATTTTCGCCGCTGTGGCGGGCTTTGCCATTCCGCTGCTACTGAAACGTGCGGGTATCGATCCTGCGCTGGCCGGCACCGTACTGCTCACCACGGTAACCGACGTGGTCGGCTTTGTTGCCTTCCTTGGCCTTGGCACCTGGTACCTGACCTAGGAGCCTGCCGGATTCAGGCAATCGGAGCGAGCGTAGTGGGAGCGTGCTCCCGCATGCCGAAGTTCATGCCGACGGACAGGCGGGTTCCCTCGCCAAGATTCTGCGTCACGTGGTGCAGTACATCGGGCGGAAACAGCACCAGCATACCGGCTTGCGGACGAATACATGTGCTGGCATTCCCCTGCTCCAGCACCAGGTCACCGGAATTTTCCGGTACGTTGATGTAATACACTCCTGACAGGCACTCATCATCGTCATCATGGCGGTGCGCCAGCGTGACGTGGCCGGGTTCCATTTCGTTCAGCCAGAAACCGACCTTTGGCAGATCATCGCTTTGCAGCCAGGCCGCCGCCTCGCGACACGCCACATCCAGTACAGGCTGTATCGTTGTCAGTACCGAGGCCGGCACCCAGGTATTCTCGTAGCGTCCTTCAAAGTAATGGCTGCGGGTGATCTCCGCGGAACCCTGATCCACCAGCATGCCGTACTGTACCCGAATGGCATCGTTCAATTGCTCGCTGTCCGCCAGCTGTAGAATACGGTAATGAATGCTGAAATCCTGTCTCTTGCTCATAAATGAATTAGCCAGTTGAGTTACCCTGCTCCATAATACACCCTGAATATGACGAGCTGATGATCGAGCCGATTGTGGAAGAAGACGAATTTGACCCCGCCGACCTGCCGCCGAGCAAGACCCGGCGAAAAAAGGATGCCGACGCGCTACAACAACTCGGCACGGATCTGCTTGAATTGCCGGAAGCCGACTGGACCAGGCTGGCCTTGCCCGAATCCCTGATTGATGCCCTGCGGGAAATGAAACGCATCCACTCACGCAGCGCCCTCAAACGCCAGCGGCAGTTCATCGGGCGTCTGATGCGGGATGTCGACCCGGAGCCCATTCAGCAGCACTTCGAGCAACTGCGCCAGAAAACCCGCCAGCAGGTGCAGGCGCATCACGCACTGGAACAATGGCGTGATCGTATGATCGGGGAAGATGACGCTGTGATCGAGGCGTATTTGCAGGAGCATGGCAACGCTGACCGTCAGCACCTGCGCCAGCTGGTACGCCAGGCGCGCAAGGAACGTGATCAGAATAAACCGCCAAAATCATCGCGTGCCCTGTTTCGCTATCTCCGGGAAATGGCGGAATAACACCTGCGGTGTCAGACGCGACAGGTGATGTTGCGATGATCCAGGCAGGGAAAACTGCGGCGTATGCTGTTCAGGCGTTCGAGATCCATATCGGCGCACACCAGTCCCGAGCCGTTGGCCAGTTCGTTCATGATGTTACCCCAGGGGTCAACAATCATACTGTGGCCGTGGGTCTCGCGACCATTGACGTGGTACCCGCCCTGCCCGGCAGCCAGTACGAAACACAGGTTTTCGATGGCACGGGCACGCACCAGCGTTTCCCAGTGCGCCTTGCCGGTAATAGCGGTAAAGGCGGAAGGCAGTGCAATAATGTCCATCCCCTGATCCAGCATGGTACGAAACAGTTCAGGGAAGCGCAGGTCATAACAGACCGCCAGACCCAGACGGCCAAACGGGGTATCCACAACCACCGCTTCATCACCGGCTTCAATGGTATCTGACTCTGTGTAACGCTCGCCATTATCCATCACCGAAACATCGAACAGGTGGATCTTGTCGTAGCGTGCAACCCGGTTTCCCCTGTCATCGTACAGCAGGCAGGCGGCACGGATCCTGTCATCGGCTGAGGCCTGCATGGGCACGGTTCCACCCACCAGCCAGATACCGTGCTTCGCCGCCTGCTGGGAAAGGAACTCCTGTATCGGCCCGCCTTCATCCGATTCACGTACCGCAAGCTTGTCGGCCTCTTCCTTGCCCATAATGGCGAAGTTCTCCGGCAGCACCACCAGCCTGGCGTCTTTTTCAGCCGCCATGCCGATAAGCCGCTCGGCCTCGAGAAGATTGGCGCCAACATTAGGCCCGGAGGCCATCTGAATACAGGCTGCGATTGTCACGGCTCTATTACCTCGTTAATTCCAGTTCAATCTGATCCGGCTGGCGGCTGCCCGCCACCAGTTCCTGCTGGCCTGAAGGGACCCCCAGCGCCACCAGCCAGGAACGTAACTCGTTGGCCCACAGCAACCCTTCCTCTCCACCCGGGTAACGCACAATCAGGCGCCGGCCTGGCTGGCGTTCCCAGGCCTCGACCACTTCCGGCAGGGGTGACATCTGCACCATGACGGCACCGTCCCGCGGGCGCGCCCATTCATCGGCACCGAGCAACCAGACACGACCGGCGGCAGATAGCTGGCCGGCGACACTGCTCAGCGCTGCTACAATAATGACTGGCAGGACATTCATCCGCGAAGCATAACACAAGGCCGCGCCGCGCCCGCCACACTGCCGACCGTCACGGGGTGTCTTCTACGGCGGGTTGATGTGACTCTGCCTGTGGCTTTTCCGGTTCCGGTTTCAGGCGCACATAGACGGGGTTTTCCCAGCTGCCGGTGACCTTGTAACGCACCTGTGCCATACGGTTAAATTTCTTGCCCACCAGCCGTTCCGCAAGAAACACTGCCGCACCGACAGCCGGCCCACCCGCAATAGCACCGGCCAGTGGCAGACTGGAACTCACCTGCGGCGTCACCTTGACCAGTTGATCGTAGTCACGCGCTGCCAGTCCGGTACGACCTGATATTTCGATAATGGCTGACGACCCCTGTATCACAAAGTCTTCCGTATAGGCGTTTCCATCGCTCAGGATAAATGTTCCCTTCATTTTGTCGAAGCTGAAACCTTCTTTTGTCAGGTCGGTAAAATCCAGCGCAAGACGTCGCTGCAATGAATTAAGGCTGAACAGGTTGAGCAGCTTGCCGGCACCTTCCCTGACCTCGACCAGGCGTCCCTTTCCTGTTTCAAGTTTGATCTCGCCTTCAAGCACCGAAAGCGTGAAATCGGCCGGGCTCCCCGGCCAGTCGAGCGATGCGCGGCCCTGCATTTTCCCACCCTTTATCGAGCCACGATCGCCAAACAGCTTGACCAGCTTGCCAAGTTCCCCGCCAGTGATATCGGCACGAAGACGGGTACTCTGTTTCCCGCCCTGCTGCAGCCAGGCCCCCTCTCCCCGGAACACAATAGCTTCGGCGTCAACCAGGAGTTGCGGGAACACCATCCCCTCACCCACACGTTCACCACGAACAGCAATTCTGCCAAGGTCGTATGGTCCCAGCTGCAACCGGCCAATCTTCACATCCAGGTTGGGTAAACGTTCCGGCGTCAGCACAACACGTGATTCATCCGACGGACTTTTCTGCATCTTTACGGCAGTCAGGTGATCCAGTCGCAGTGTGAGCAGCGGGGCAGCAGCATCAATCGCGGGTGTCCAGTTGGCCTGACCTGCCATATCACGGCCAGCGATCGTAAAACGCCAGGGATCCTGCGTACGACTGGAAACGTTCAGCGCCTGCGCCGTAAACCCGAGCAATGAGGCCTGGCGTATATTCAGATCCGTGGAAACCGGCGGGATCGTGCCCGCAGCCGGCGCACCTCTGCCGGCAACGTCACGCAACAGGTCGATCCATGCATCGAGATCAAGTACGTCCAGCCAGCCATCGACGGATATTGCCTCTGAAGGAGGAAGACTGGCCTCACCTTCGCCAAAGTGGACGCCCGCCTTGCGCAAGCCAGCGTTTCCCTCGCGCAACAATAACTGTAATGAGGCGACCTTCCCAAGCCTTACCACGACTGGCTCAACCGATAACTGGCCGGGTACCCAGCCAATTGATACTGGCCTGACATCCTCAGCCGACTTGGCAAAAGGAGGAGGCAATTCTGTTGTTACGCCTTTCAGGTCAGAGCGCAGCTCAAGCATTACCGGGCGCCCGGCAGTATTTGTGCCTGCCGGAATTTTCAGCAGGACGTGCCAGTAGGTGGCCCCGTCCATGTAGGGTGCCATGCGCGGGAATGCCTTCTCAAGCAGACTGACCAGTTCAAGATTTCCCTCGGCATCGACAACGGTACGCCGTAACCCTGCGGAGCCCTGCGGGTAGACGGAAACCTTCACGGGATGATCAAGCAACCTGGCACTGACATCCTTTGCCGTGACGCCCTGGCCGGTGAAATTCAGCACGCCATTTACATCTTCAAGTGAAATGTCGCTGTCGACGGCCTTCAACGTGTTGCCACGCAAAGCGACCTGACCTTCAACCTGCAGTTTTCCCAGATCCTTTCGTAACGGGATACGCAACCCCAGTTGCAGCACCGCGTCCCCACGGGTTGTGGTTCGATCCACCAGTTGCCCGAAACGATCCCGTAGCGGGCTGTAGTTGATATATGCCAGCAAACTTTCCAGCGTTCCACTCACCGTACCGTTAATAGCCAGAACCGGCCTGGAGAAATCATCGATCACCGTAACAGCACGCTCGACACTGGCATCCAGAATCGTTGCCGAGGTACCGGTAACACGCATGGACCGGCCAACAAACCGGGCTGAACCCTGTAATGCGTCCAGCTGCCCCCATTGTGGATGATAGTCCAGCAGAACATCATCGAAATCGAAGCGTACTTCCAGTCGACCGTCCCGCTGGTCGAACGGCACATGATTCAGGGGCCCCTGCAACAGAAAACGTATATTTTGCGCATTGCCGCGCTGAAAGGCGTTACGCAACCACTTCAGCGCCTTTGGCCGCATCACCTTGTCCGGCAGGTAGCGTTTCACCTCCGTCACGGGGAACTCATCTGCCTCCAGCTGCATATCAATCCACGGCACAACCTGTCCCGGCAACCAGTCGAGTTGCAGGCGCGTTCGCGTATTGAGTGAAGCGGATGACAATAACAGCTGGTCGGAGGTCACCCGGAAACGGTCAGCCAGGCGTTGCCAGTACAGGCGTCCGGAAAGGCGGGATATAGCGGGTGTTTCGGAAAAGAATTCCGGTAATTGCAAACTGACAGCCTGGCTGTCGAAATCGATACTTCCGACCTGAAGATTACCTTCAAGCCTGCCGGAAAGCCCTGTGACGCCGGGCAGACCATTGGCAGCCTGGACACCGAGGTGTTCAAAACGCGACCGCAGTGACATGTCCGGTGGCGCATTGTCATGGAGGTATAGCTCGAACTCTGTATCTTTCAGCGCGCCGCGCGGCTGCAGGTGTTCAACCTGGTGAAGTATCTTTGTGCCAATGCCCGGCAACAAGGGCAATATGTCAGCAACTTCCGAAATCACCACATGGCTGATACGCCCCTGCACTGACAACGACTCGCCATTCCTGAGCGTGGCACGCATTCGGGTTTCCGGCCACACCTCCGCCTGCTCACGTTGCAGTCTGAATTTCTGCAACTCCAGTGACCAGCCACCGTCTACCGCACGCAGACTGAAACGACTGGAAAGCACATCGGCAGCAAACGAAACGTCTGGTTTGTCAGGCCGTGACAGCTGTGGTTGTGTCATATTAACCGAACCGGCACTCCAGCTGAGTTTCCTGTCCCGGACACTGGCCCACATTTCAACATCAACATCCCCGGCAGCCGTGTAGCCCAGCGGTTCCGACAGTCCCGCTATTGCCGACAGATGAAGGCCCTCGGTTCTGAGATAAATTCTGCCACGCCAGTCCTGCGGCCTGCGCAGTGGTCCCGACATATCCGCTGCCAGTTCGATCTGTTTCCCGTAGTACGCGTTCACATCGGTCTGAATCAGCAGCTGGTGACGCCAGCCATTGCTTTTCAGCTGTGCAGACAGGTCTGTGAAATGGACAGGTTGATCAAGTAGACCCGGATCCTGCCAATCGAGTGTGACCTGTTCCAGCGACACGCTTTCCTGGCGCATCAACCAGTAAAAGGCTTCCATCCCCGCAGCATTGGCCTGTGTTCCCGAAAGGTCAGTGCGCAGGGCCAGCCGCGCACCAATAATACGGATACCCGACGTCAGCCATTTTTGCCGCCACAATGAGTCGATAATGTTCAGGCCGACCTGCACCTCACCGACTTCCAGTTTTCCGTTCGGGAAAGCCGCATCGTGGATAACCACCTGCTGCAACCTCAATACCGGCGACAACCGGTACCAGGCGGCATCCATGGAACCGATTTCTACCGGTCTGTCCAGAACGTCCTCAACCAGCACTTCTACCTGTTCACGGTACTCGGCCATGCCGGGCAGCAGCAACCGCGCCGCACTCAGTGCAAGTGCCAGTCCGACAACCAGCGTTGCAACCAGCCACCACAAGGTATTTCCCAGCCGGCGCAAAACCATCAGTCGCGTCCCCGCCGCCTTGCGGACATCGTGCTGACAGAAGAAAAGACAGACAGCATTTGCCTAGAGCAGGACAACGTCGAACAGCTCCTGCGTGTAAAGCGCCTCAACCTGGAACTTGATCGGCTTGCCGATAAAGGCTTCCAGTTCGGCCAGACTGGTGGACTCTTCGTCCAGCAGCAGGTCGACGACTTCCTGCGATGCCAGCACCAGCAGCTGTTCTGCATCGAACTGCCTCGCTTCACGCAATATTTCCCGGAAGATCTCGTAACAGACGGTCTCGGCCGACTTGATCGATGCGCGTCCACCACAGGTCGGGCAGGTTTCACAGAGTATATGTTCGAGACTTTCGCGGGTACGCTTGCGCGTCATCTGCACCAGCCCGAGACTGGAAATCTCGCTGATATGGCAGTTGGCGTGATCCCGTTCTATGTGTTTTTCCAGCGCGCGAATGACCTGGCGCTTATGATCCTCGTTCTGCATATCGATAAAATCGACAATGATAATGCCACCGAGGTTGCGTAACCGAAGCTGGCGCACGATAGCCTGCGCCGCCTCCAGGTTGGTCTTGAAGATGGTTTCTTCCAGGTTCCGGTGACCGACATAGGCACCGGTATTGACATCGATGGTCGTCATGGCCTCGGTCTGGTCAATGACCAGGTGCCCACCGGACTTGAGCTGGACCTTGCGTTCCAGTGCCTTCTGGATTTCATCATCGACACCGTACAGGTCAAAGATCGGCCGTTCACCCGGGTAGTATTCGAGTTTGCCTTTCAATGCCGGCGTGAACTGCTCGACAAAACTTTCCACGCGCTGGAACGTCTCACGCGAATCAATGCGCATCTTTTCGACCTCGGAATCGGAGATATCACGCAGCACGCGCAACGCCAGCGGCAGGTCCTCGTGAACCACGCCACCGGGTCCGGCCCTGCTGATATTTTCCTGTATGGAAGACCACAAACGCTGGAGGAATTCCAGGTCAGAGGCAATGGCTTCGGAGGGAGCCTCCTCTGCTGCTGTACGCAGGATAAAACCGCCACCCTGCTCAGCGCGGGCCTGCAGTACTGCATCACGCAGCCGCTGACGTTCTTCCTCATTCTCGATACGCTGGGAAACGCCGACATTGCGGGCGCCGGGCATGAACACCAGATAGCGTGAAGGAATGGTGACGTGCGTGGTCAGGCGCGCCCCCTTGGTACCGAGCGGATCCTTGATCACCTGGACGATAATTTCCTGGCCTTCCTGCAGCAGCCTGGCAATATTGTCCTCACCATTCTGCTCAGACTTCTCGTCGTCATCCGCGCTCGCAATATCCGAGGCATGCAGGAAGGCCGCCCTGTCCAGGCCGATATCCACAAACGCGGCCTGCATGCCGGGCAGTACCCGGCTGACGACACCCTTGTATATGTTACCCACCAGTCCGCGCCGCCGCGCACGCTCGATGAAGACTTCCTGCAACATGCCATTCTCGACGACCGCCACCCGTGTTTCCTGCGGCGTCACGTTGACCAACAGTTCAACTGTCATACTGATTTCCTGGAAGCTGAATCCCAAATTCCTGTAACAGCTGCGCCGTCTCAAACACCGGCAGGCCCATCACACCGGAATAACTGCCGTGCAACTGCTCGATAAATATTGCGCCTGCGCCCTGTATCGCGTAACCGCCGGCCTTGTCAGCCGGCTCGCCGGTACGCCAGTAGGCGGCGATCTCCTCGTCTGTCAGCGCACGCAAACGCACCCGGCTCTCACTGAGCCGGTACGCCTCGTGCCACCCCACCAGCGCGACAGCGCTGAGCACCCGGTGCTCACGCCCTGACAGCTGCCGCAGCATGGCAGCCGCATGAGCCTCGTCACGCGGCTTGCCGAGAATTTCATTATCGACCACAACCGCTGTGTCGGCACCCAGCACCGGGACTTCATCATCGCCCAATCGGGCCTGAACCGCACGGGCTTTCTCCAGCGCGAGGCGTACCACGTAGCCACCGGCAGGTTCATTTTCCCGTGGTATTTCATCGATTTCTGAGACCTGCTGATCAAACTGAACGCCAATCTGGTGTAAAAGTTCCTGTCGGCGCGGGGAGGCGGAGGCGAGAATGATTTTCCCCATGTCAGGCCCGGTGGTAAGGGTGGCCGGCATTCAGTGACCAGGCGCGATACAGCTGCTCGGCAACCATCACCCGTACCAGCGGGTGCGGCAGGGTCAGGGGCGACAATGACCAGTGCCGGGACGCCGCCTGCAGGCAGTTTTCGGCCAGCCCGTCCGGCCCGCCCACCAGCAGGCTGATATCCCGGCCATCCTGCATCCAGTCGTTCAGTTGCACGGCAAGCTGTTCTGTCGACCAGGGCTTACCCTTGACGTCCAGGGCAATCACCTGGTGATTGTTCCCGATAGCCGCGTGCATACGCCTGCCCTCCTCCTCGACAGCACGCGAGACCGGTTGCGACTTGCTGCGCTGCGCCAGCGGGATTTCAGTGAGGTTCAGGCTGCATTCGCGGGGTAACCGGCGGGCGTATTCAGAATAGCCGTCACTGACCCAGCCCGGCATACGGGTGCCAACGGCAATGAGATGAATTTGCATGGAAAGATCGTATAACGTGGCGGGTTTATTGCCAAGTTGTTGCAGAATGGAGGGTTTTACAGGGAATCCTGTCCCCCGCTCTCGCGTTCACGATTCTCCTCTGTCACCGACCAGAGTTTTTCCAGCGCATAGAATTCACGGATACGTGGCTGCATAACATGGACAACCACATCACCAAGGTCCACCAGCACCCATTCACCCTCACGTTCACCTTCCACACCGAGCGGTGCCACACCCGCTTCCTTACAGGCCATCACAACCGCATCGGCAAGCGATTTCACATGCCGGTCGGATGTCCCGCTGGCAATGATCATGACATCCGTAACAGACGTCAGGTCACGCACATCGAATTCCGTGATATCAACACCCTTGAGATCTTCCAGCGCCTTGAGCGCAGTCTTTTTCAGTGCTTCAGTTTGCATACCAGTTCTCTTGCCCAATACGTTCCAGCACGACCTCCGGCAGCAGGTAGCGTGCATTTTTTCCGGCCGCCAGCAAGCGGCGGATGTCGGTTGAAGAAATGTCCAGTTGTCTCACCGCAACGGCTGTGACCCGGCCTGCCGGTGCATCGTGCAGCGCGGCAACATCGCCCACACGCGCGCTACCCAGCCAGTCTGCCACTGCGCCTTCGGCCGGCCAGTCGTTGCCGGGACGCTGCATCACCACCAGGTGACAGAGCGAAGGAATATCGCGCCAACGGTGCCAGTCGGCCAGCCCTGCCAGTGCGTCCATCCCCAACGCCAGGCACAGCGGCTTGTCAGCGCCAATGTCATCACGCAGCGATTGCAGCGTATCGACCATCCAGGAAGGGCCTTCGCGTTGCAGCTCACGCGTGTCGATCTGCAACGCCGGTTCGTTCTGCACAGCCAGCTCCAGGAGTTCCAGCCGTGCAGCGGCGGGCAACCGTGGCTCCGGCCGATGCGGCGGTACTCGACAGGGCACCAGGTGGAGCCGGGGGATGGCCAGCGCCTGCTGCACATCCAGCGCCGTTCGCAGGTGACCGAAATGAACGGGGTCAAAGGTACCGCCAAGAATGCAGATCATGGTCTGCGCTGAGCGCGCATTGTGTTATGTGCGGATGTGGCCATCACCGAACACAATGAACTTGAGTGTTGTCAGCCCTTCCAGCCCGACCGGACCACGTGCGTGCAGCTTGTCGGTACTGATGCCGATTTCGGCGCCCAGACCATATTCAAAACCGTCGGCGAAGCGCGACGAGGCATTGACCATCACCGAGCTGGAATCCACCTCGCGCAGGAAACGGCGCGCACGCGTCACGTTCTCGGTAATAATGACATCGGTATGCTGCGACCCATAGCGGTCGATATGATCCATCGCGGCATCCATGTCGGCAACTACGCGGATTGCCAGGATGGGCGCGAGATACTCTTCTTCCCAGTCAGCTTCGGTCGCTGCCTTGATACCTTCTAGAATCGCGCGGGTCTTTTCACAACCGCGCAGTTCCACACCCTCGTCCCGGTACAGCTTGCCCAGTACCGGCAACACCCGCTCGGCAATAGCTTCGGCCACCAGCAGGGTTTCCATGGTATTGCAGGTGCCGTAGCGCTGGGTCTTGGCGTTGAAGGCCACCTTGACGGCCTTGTCGATGTCCGCCTGGTCGTCAATGTAGGTATGGCAGACGCCGTGCAAATGCTTGATGACGGGAATACGCGATTCCTTCGTCACCCGTTCGATAAGCCCCTTGCCGCCACGCGGTACGATGACATCCACACTGCCTTCCAGCCGCAACAATTCACCCACCGCAGCCCGGTCTGTGGTTGCGACCACCTGCACGGTGGTAGCCGGCAGTCCGGCCTGCTCCAGCCCCTGCTCGATACACCGCGCGATGGCCTGGTTGGAATGCAGCGCCTCGGAACCACCGCGCAGGATGCAGGCATTACCCGCCTTCAGGCACAGAGCCGCCGCATCGGCCGTAACATTGGGACGGGACTCATAAATAATGCCAATCACACCCAGCGGCACGCGCATGCGGCCAACCTGGATACCACTGGGACGGTACTCAAGATCGCTGATGGCACCTACCGGGTCCGGCAACGAGGCAACCTGGCGCAGGCCTTCAGCCATGGCATCGATACGGGCCTCCGTGAGCTCCAGACGATCCAGCAGTGCGGCATCCAGCCCGTGCTTGCGCCCGGACGCCATGTCCCTGAGGTTTTCATGCCTGAGCTGCTCGCGATCGGCCAGCACGGCATCCGCAATGGCATGCAGGGCGGTATTCCGCGCACCGGTTTCCGCACGGCTCAACACACGCGCCGCGGCACGCGCCTGCTCGCCCAGCGTTTGCATGTAGGCACCGATATCAAATTGTCCTGTCTGCGCAGTTTCAGTCATAACCCGGAATCCCTGTTGCGCGGATCGGCGCCCGACCCGCCAGTCGAAGGGTTAATTGTAACAGTTCATCCCAGCTGTTGCCCGCCGCGCGCCCCTTGATAATGCGATCGATCTGCGCGCAACGCTGTAGCATCACCCACCACTGACGGCCACGAATCCGCTGCAAGACCCCGCTGACAAGGGGTTTTCGCTTGTCCCACACACGCCGTGCCGCCATCGCCTGTCCAGCGGGTGTGCCGGTCTGGATATCGCGCGCCATACCGGCCAGCGAGCGGATTTCACGTGTCAACGCCCACAACACCAGCACCGGGTCCACGCCCTCGGCACGCAGCCCGCCGAGCATGCGCCGGGTATGGGCCGCATCACCAGCCAGCGCCATATCCACCAGCCCGTAGATATCGTAACGGGCGCTGTCGGTAACCAGCGACTCGATGTCCTCCAGCGATACTTCGCCGGGGCCATGCAACAGGAACAGTTTTTCGATTTCCTGGTCGGCAGCCAGCAGGTTGCCTTCCACCCGGTCTGCCAGCAATTGCAAGGCCTCACGCCCGGCACGCATGTCATGGCGACGCATACGCGCATCGATCCAGCCCGGCAACTCGCGCAGACCGACCGGCCACACCGGCACGCTGACCCCGGTCTTCTCCAGCGCCTGCACCCATTTACTGCGGCGTGCAGCAGTTTCCAGCTTGCCCGAGACTATCAGCAACACGGTATCTTGCGGTGGCCTTTCAGCATAGTCACGCAACACCTGGGCACCCTGCCGGCCGGGCTTTCCGGTGGGCAGACGCAATTCCATCAAACGCTGTTCGGAAAACAGGGAAAGACTGTCAGAAGCCGCCAGCAGACTGTCCCAGTCAAAACCGGCTTCCACGCTGAACACCTGACGGTCGGAAAACCCCTGCGCCCGCGTTGCGGCACGCACGACATCGGCGCATTCATTGACCAGCAGCGTTTCATCGCCGTAGATGAAGTAAACCGGTGCCAGCCCCTTTTCGAGCTGCCCCTGTAACTGTTCAGGACGCAGCTGGCTCATGTGCCTGCAGCGCTGTACGGATACGGGTAATAATCTGGCGTGCCAGCGAGCGGCGCATCCGGGCGCGTAGCTCGTCGATCTCCGACACCTTGCCGAGCAACTGGTTTTCATCGAACACCAGGTCACGGGTCTGGCGCAGGGTTTGCCGCTTGAGCAGTTCACGCCCTGCACTGTCATGCAGCGTGAAGGTGACTTCCTCGAACAACTCGTACTCACTGGCCTTGCCGCCACGCCCGACGGATAACACACGCCGCTGTGAGCGCTCGTTCACCAGGCTCAGAACAGCCGTGGCATCAGCGCTGTTTGTGGTAATACGCGCACCGGCGGATTCCAGCTCAATACGTAGCGCAGCAGCCACCCCTTCCCAGGGATCCCTGGCCTGTAATAGCGTCACGCGAAGCAGGGGCGGCAGTTCAGCACTGCCGCGCAACTGGAAGCCGCAGGATGACAGCAGGGCAAGTATAACAACAGTGACTGGCAGCAGACGGCGAGGGAACATCACCACTATCCCACCACCAGGTTAACCAGGCGGCCCGGCACAACAATCTGCTTGCGTATCGTCTTGCCTTCCACAAAGCGCTGCACATTGGGTTCGGCCATGGCAATAGCCACAATGCTGTCATTGTCGGCATCGGCCGCCACGTGGATCTTGCCGCGCATTTTACCGTTGACCTGGACAACAAGCTGCACACTGTCCCGTACCAGCGCGCTTTCATCGGCCTGTGGCCAGCGGGCATCAATGACCTGTATATCCTGATGCCCCAGCGATTCCCACAATACCTGTGCAATGTGCGGCACAACAGGCGACAGCATCAGCACAGCAGCTTCCAGCGCTTCCCGTACCAGGGCACGACCAGTTTCGGAATCATCACTGAATTTACCGATCTCGTTGAGTAATTCCATGTTGGCTGCAATCGCCGTATTGAACGTGTAGCGACGCCCCACATCATCACTGACTTTTTTGATGGTTTCGTGCAGTTTGCAACGGAAGGCTTTTTGTTTGTCATCCAGCGCACCGCTATCCAGCACTGTCACGGCACCGGCAGACACATGTTTGTGCACGGCCTTCCACAAGCGGTTAAGGAAACGCGACGCACCTTCCACACCGGAATCCGACCACTCCAGCGACTGCTCGGGTGGTGCGGCAAACATCATGAACAGGCGCACAGTATCTGCACCGTACTGGTCGATGAGCGACTGCGGATCCACCGTGTTGCCCTTCGACTTGGACATTTTTGAACCGTCCTTGTTGACCATGCCCTGGGTCAGCAGGCGCTTGAAAGGCTCATCGTGTTTGACCAGGCCGAGGTCGCGCATCAGTTTGTTGAAGAAACGTGCATAGAGCAGGTGCAGAACGGCATGTTCGATACCGCCGACGTACTGGTCGACCGGCGACCAGTAATCCACACGCGCATCCAGCATGCTGTCTTTCGCATCCGGGCAGGTATAGCGGGCGTAGTACCAGGAGGACTCGAAGAAGGTATCGAAGGTGTCTGTCTCGCGTTCTGCCTTGCCGCCGCACTTCGGGCAGTCCACGTCAATAAAGTTACGGTCCGATTTCAGTGGCGAACCACTGCCTTCAATGACCACGTCGCGCGGCAACTCAACCGGCAGCTGGTCTTCCGGCACCGGCACCGAACCACAGGACGGGCAGTTGATCATGGGAATGGGACAGCCCCAGTAACGCTGCCGCGATACACCCCAGTCACGCAGCCGGAAGTTGACCGTCCTGCGTCCCTTGTCGTGTTTTTCCAGCCAGGCAGCAATGGCGTCAAACGCCTGCTCCGACGTCAACCCGTCAAACTCGCCCGAGTGCTGAAGCACACCCTTATCGGTAAAAGCCATCTTGCTGACGTCCGCCTCGACGCTGTTGTCCTTCGGAAAAATAACCTGCTTTACGGGCAGGCCATATTGCTGCGCAAACTCCCAGTCACGCTGATCATGGGCCGGTACCGCCATCACTGCACCGGAACCGTATTCCATCAGCACAAAATTGGCTGTCCACACCGGTACGCTTTCACCGGTAACCGGGTGGATGGCTTTCAGGCCGGTATCCACGCCTTTCTTTTCCAGCGTGGCCATATCGGCCTCGGCCACTTTGGTGTGGGCACATTCGTCGATGAACGCCTGCAGGGCAGGATTGTTCCGGGCGGCCTTGCTGGCCAGTGGGTGTTGCGCGGCGACACCCACATAACTCACGCCCATCAGGGTATCGGGGCGCGTGGTATAAACGGTCAGCGGCTCATCCTCGCCTTCGACCCCGAACTGCAGCTCCACGCCTTCGGAACGGCCGATCCAGTTGCGCTGCATGGTACGCACCTGCTCGGGCCAGCCGTCCAGCTGATCGAGGTCATCGAGTAACTGCTGGGCATAGTCGGTAATCTTCAGGAACCACTGCGGGATCTCGCGGCGCTCCACCGGTGCGCCGGAACGCCAGCCCTTGCCGTCGATGACCTGCTCATTGGCCAGCACCGTCTGGTCGACCGGGTCCCAGTTGACCACGGCGGTCTTCTTGTAGACCAGGCCTTTTTCATACAGTTTGGTGAAAATCCACTGCTCCCAGCGGTAATAGTCAGGGTCGCAGGTCGCCAGCTCGCGTTGCCAGTCGTAACCAAAGCCCAGGCGCTTGAGCTGGCCACGCATATAATCGATGTTTTCCAGCGTCCATTTGGCCGGTGGCACCTTGTTCTTGATGGCCGCATTCTCGGCCGGCAGGCCAAACGCATCCCAGCCCATCGGCTGCAGCACGTTCTTGCCCTGCATGCGCTGGTAACGCGAAATTACGTCGCCGATCGTGTAGTTACGCACATGCCCCATGTGCAGGCGGCCGCTGGGATAGGGGAACATGGACAGGCAGTAGTATTTCTCCCGGGAGTCGTCTTCCAGCGCGCGGAAGGTGCCTTGCTGCTCCCAGCCCTGCTGGATCCGCGTCTCGATTTCCTGGGGTTTGTAACTTTCGTCCATCCGGCGTGCCTGTCTTGAGCTTCAAAGGCGGGAAGAATACCGTACCCGGCTGTTGGCAAACAACACGACAAGCCACTCCTGACCCGATATATTCGCTTGACCCCGGTCATAAACACAGCAGCAAAGGCCGTCTAGACTTGTCGTCAGGGGCATCACCCCGTACATAAGGAGTTCATCAGGATGACCGATACCCTGCATCGTCTTGTCGAGGCGCTGCAACAACCCTCGCTGTTCCCGCACCCTGTGACACGTTTCGAGGTCATCGAAACCCATATCTCAATCGTCCTGCTGACCGGGTCGTATGCCTACAAATTCAAGAAACCGGTCAATTTCGGTTTCCTGGATTTTTCCACGCTGGCCAGACGCAAGCATTTCTGTGAAGAGGAACTACGCCTTAACCGCCGTCTGGCACCGGAGTTGTATCTTGAAGTCGTACCCGTCTGTGAGGGGCCGAAACTGGACGGTGGTGATGGCGAGATCATTGAGTACAGCGTGCGCATGCGCGAGTTTGAGCAATCCTCGCAGTTCGATCGCATGCTGGATGCCGGACAGCTTGCCCCCTCACACATTGACGCCCTGGGCCTGCGTATTGCCGGATTTCATGCAACCGCGGCAGTAGCCGGCGCGGACTCGCCCTATGGCACCCCACAGGCCATACAGGAGCCGGTCGATGAAAATTTCAGCCAGATCCTGGACTGCACGCACGAATCACCGGAGCAGTCACGTCTGGAACAACTTCGAAACTGGACAGATGAAACATTCCGCAAGTTGCAGGCCAGTCTCAGGGCCCGCAAGGAGGATGGATTTATTCGTGAATGCCACGGCGACCTGCACCTGCGCAACATCGCCCTGGTGGACAACACCCCGGTCGCATTTGATTGCATCGAGTTCAACGACAACCTGCGCTGGATCGACGTCATCAGCGAAGTGGCTTTCATGGTGATGGATCTCGACCACCGCGGGCAACCCGGTCTGGCAAGCCGCTTTCTGAATGTCTGGCTGGAGCAAAACGGGGACTATGCCGGGGTTTCATTATTACGCTATTACCGGGTGTACCGCGCCATGGTACGTGCCAAGGTTGATTGCCTGCGTGCACACCAGGCAGACATCGATGCTGCAACACAGGAAGCCATCCGCAAGGAATACCTGGCCTATCTTGCACTGGCGGAGCGCTACACCACTCCCCCTCCACCGCTGTTGCTGCTGATGCATGGCCTGTCGGGATCCGGCAAGACCCATGTCAGTCAGTCACTGCTGGAAGGCCTGCCCGCCATTCGCCTGCGCTCCGATATCGAACGTAAACGCCTGTATGGACTGGCGGTTGATGCACAGACCGACTCGGGCATTGAACAGGGTATTTATAGTCATGATGCCAGTGAACGCACTTATCAGCACCTCAGGTCGCTGGCAGGCACACTGCTGGACGCCGCTCACACTGTTATTGTCGACGCCACCTTTCTTGAACAGTCCCGGCTTGCATCATTCGTAGAGTTGGCGAAGACCCGATCGGCACACTGTTTTATTATCGACTGCCAGGCGCCGGAGGGCGAACTGCGCAAGCGTATTGCAGCACGTAAGCGTGAACAGCACGATGCATCCGAGGCAGGCATTCAGGTACTTGAAAAACAACTACACAACTATCAGCCACCGGGAACCTCCGTCGCCGGGGCAGAAGTGCTTGTTACACACAGTGATACGTCATCGACTAACCGGTTGCTGAAATTTCTACAGGCAAAAGGGTATTCAGCGCCGCTTGTTGATAATCCTGATCCGCCACAACAACACCCCGATCACAACTAGCGCACCACTGACCACCGGCCAGTTACCCCAGCGTACATAGGGTGTTGCACCATGCCGTGGTTCAATCTCTGCACTGATGGTTTCGGTTTCGAACTGACGGCTGCGCGCCTTCAGTTTTCCGTCCGGTGCGATAATGGCGGATATCCCGGTGTTGGTTGCGCGCAATACATAGCGCTCCATTTCACGCGCGCGCATGCGCGCCATTTCAAGATGCTGGTGTGGCGCCAGCGAATCACCAAACCAGGCATCATTACTGACATTGACCAGCACAGCAGCTTCCGGCAACGCCCTGATCAACTGTTCTCCGAAAGCGATTTCATAACAGATGGAAACCCCCACCGGGACACCGGCGGCCTGTAGCGGTCGTTGATTCAGGCTGCCCGCACTGAAATCGGACTCCGGGACAGGCAGAAACCCGAGTATTCCGGCCAGCCAGTTGCGTAGAGGCAGGTATTCACCAAACGGCACCAGGTGGATCTTGTAATAAAAGCGCTCCGGCTCATCCAGGCTGAGCACAGCGTTATAATACTTCCAGTGTTCCCGATCCAGCACAGGAATGCCGGTAATCAGTGACACGTTATTGGCGCGCAGCTGTTCCGACAACGGCTTGATGAAGCTGTCTGCCACCTCATCGTAAAAGGCAGGGATGGCAGTTTCAGGCCACACCACCAGGTCACTGTCGTAGTGTGCGCGGGTCAGGTCGACGTAGGTTTCCAGCGTTGCCGCCTGTTGTTCGGGCTTCCATTTCATATCCTGGGGGATGTTGCCCTGCACCAGGGTGACCCGCAGTGTTTCGGTGCCAAGATCTGTCCATACCAGCTGGTTCAGCCCCCAGCCACTGGCCGCTATCAGGACCATCGAGGGAATCGTGACAAACCGTGGCCAGCCCGGCGCCCGCAACAGCGCCGCCAGCAAGCCGGCAAACAGCGCTGTTATCCAGCCCACACCGTAGACGCCGAACAGGGGCGCAAAGCCGGCCAGCAGGCTGTCGATCTGGCTATAACCCAGATTCAGCCAGGGAAAGCCTGTCAACAGCCAGGATCGCAGCCACTCGAACAGTACCCAGGCAGCCGGAAACAGACCGATGTAGAACATCGCCGGCGAACCCGCACGTGTCCTGGCCAGTAACCAGGCCATGAGTGCCGGGTAGGTGGCCAGAAACGCCACCAGCAACAGCATCACGGCGATCGACAACGGCAGACCGGCGTTGCCATAGAGGTAGATACTGATATACACCCAGGAAACACCGGTACCGAACTGGCCCAGGCCAAAGCTCCAGCCAGCCAGTAATGCCGCTCCTGGACGCAAGGGAAAGAGTAATAACGCAAACGCAGCCAGTGCGAGGATCGGTACAAAATACAGACCATAGGGCGCAAACCCCAGCGGCATCACTGCACCGCACAGAAATGCGGCGAGCACCACCCGGAGTTTCGCTGCCATCGCCATCAGTCGGCGGAGGATACTGAGCCGGTTGCGTTGGGATTGAGTAACAAGGTGACCTTGAGCAGGTTAATTCGCCGGTTGTCGGCGTTGGTCACCTGGAAACTCTGGTTGCCCAGGATAATGGTTTCACCACGCTTGGGCAGATGCCCGAATTCGTGTGTAATCAGACCGCCAATGGTGTCAAACTCTTCGTCACTCAAACTGGTACCGAAATATTCATTGAAGTCGTCGACCGGGGTCAGCGCCTTGACCGTGTAGCTGACATCGCTGTGCTTGCGGATGAAGGTGTCTTCATCGATGTCGTGTTCATCCTCGATTTCACCAACGATCTGTTCCAGCACGTCTTCAATCGTTACCATGCCGGCAACACTGCCGTACTCGTCGACCACTATGGCCAGGTGGTTGCGGCTGGCGCGAAACTCCTTGAGCAAAACATTCAGGCGCTTGCTCTCCGGCACGAACACCGGCTTGCGCAGGATATCGCGAAGGGAAAACTGCTCACTGCCGTTCTTTGAGGTATAGCGCAGCAGGTCCTTGGCAAGAAGCACCCCGATCACATCGTCACGATCGTCGCCAATAACAGGGAAGCGCGAGTGCCCGGACTCGACAGCAACAGGAATAATATCCTCCGGACTGTCGTTGCGGTTGACGACAACCATTTGCGAGCGTGGAATAAGAATGTCGCGCACCTGCATATCGGATACGGCCAGCACACCTTCTATCATGCTTTCCGCATCGGCATCGAACAGACCGCGTGCCTGTGCCTCGCGCAATAACTGTATCAGCTGGTCGCGGTCCTTCGGCTCACCTTTCAGTGCCTGCCCGATGCGCTCGAACCAGGTAAGCTTTTTCCCGTTTGTTGACTTGTCGTTCATGGCCTATCCCTGTGCCACTCCATCAGTCCTGCGATACGGGTCTTCAATACCCAACCCCTGTAAAATACTTTTTTCACGAGATTCCATCAATTCTGCTTCATGTTCTGTCTGGTGATCATAGCCACGCAGGTGCAGTACGCCGTGTACCACCAGGTGCGCCCAGTGATCGTTCGGCGCCTTGCCCTGTTCCTTCGCCTCACGCGCCACAACCGGCGCACAGATCAGCAGGTCGCCCAGGTGGTCGCTCTCAACTTCAGGCGGCAGCTCAAAGGGAAAGGACAATACATTAGTCGGTTTATCCTTGCCGCGGTAGCGGTGATTTAATTCACGCCCCTCGTCTTCATCCACGATACGGATGACGATTTCCACCGGTTTTCCGACATCGTCCAGCGCTGCCCGCACCCAGCGCTCGAAATCATCCGTCACAGGCAGGGACATTACATCGCTGGCGTTCTGGATTTCCAGCACAACAGGCGATTCAGTCATTGTCCGACGCCTCTTCAAAACTGTGGTAGGCATTGAGTATCTTCTGAACCAGTGGGTGACGTACCACGTCACGGGTATCGAACCGCGTAAAACCAATACCTGCAACCCCCTCCAGTACTTCGCTGGCATGGCGCAGACCGGATTTCACATGCCCGGGCAAATCAACCTGTGTCACGTCACCGGTAATCACCGCCGTGGAACCGAAACCGATACGGGTCAGGAACATCTTCATTTGCTGGGTAGTCGTATTCTGCGCCTCGTCGAGAATGACAAAGGCATCGTTGAGGGTACGTCCGCGCATGAACGCCAACGGGGCAATCTCGATAATATTACGTTCGATAAGTTTGGCCACACGCTCGAACCCCAGCATTTCATACAGTGCATCGTAGAGCGGGCGCAGATAGGGGTCGACTTTCTGTGTCAGATCTCCAGGCAGAAAACCCAGCCGTTCACCGGCTTCCACGGCCGGGCGCACCAGCACCAGGCGGCGTACCGACTCACGCTCCAGCGCCTGCACGGCACAGGCCACGGCAAGATAGGTCTTGCCGGTACCGGCCGGGCCAATGCCGAAATTCACGTCAAGCTGGAAAATATTGCGGATGTAGTCCTGCTGGTGGCCGCCGCGTGGCTTGATAGTGCAGCGGCGGGTATGGATCAGCAGGTCCTGTGGCTCATCGTTATCTGACGAAACATCACGTACATCGAGTCCGGCCTGCTGCAGGTAGAGATGTACACGCTCCGGTGTCAGCGGCATTTCGCGTGTAGCATCATAAAGATCCTGCAGTACATCGCCGGCAAGTTGCGGTGCCTGGTCGGCACCGACAATATGAAAGCGGTTACCACGGTTGCTGATCTCGACGTGCAAACGACGTTCGAGCTGGCGCAGGTGCTCGTCAAACTGGCCGCACAGGGAGGCCAGCCGCTGATTGTCAGCGGGTTCGAGCGTGAGCACACAGGAAGCGGATTCGGGGTCCAAGAGTCGTCGTATGTTGCGAGGCTTCAGCCCCAGTTAACCAGATTATCAGCCGTGAGCGGGTCATCCACAGCCAGAAATTCACCGCGCAGGGAATTGGGCAACGCCTCGACGATGCGGACACGTACAAAACGGCCGATCAGTTCACGGCCCCCGTCAAAATTCACCACCCGGTTGTTCTCGGTGCGACCGGCCATCTGTGCGGGGTTCTTGCGCGACAGGCCTTCTACCAGGATGCGCTGTTCCGTGCCGACCATGGCGGCGCTGATATCGGCGGTCATGCCCGCAATACGTGCCTGAAGACGCGCCAGACGCTGTTTCTTGACCTCGTGCGGCACATCATCGGGGAACCCGGCGGCCAGGGTGCCGGGGCGCCGGCTGTAAATAAAGCTGTATGAATTATCGAAGCCGATTTCGGCGATAAGATTCATGGTGGCCTCAAAATCAGCATCGCTCTCGCCGGGGAAACCAATGATAAAGTCCGACGACAGGCTGATGTCCGGGCGTACTTCGCGCAGCCGGCGGATTTTCGATTTGTATTCCAGCGCCGTGTGGTTGCGCTTCATGGCGGCAAGTACACGGTCTGAGCCACTCTGTACCGGCAGGTGAAGGTGGCTGACCAGTTCCGGCACTTCGCCGTACACGGCAATCAGGCTGTCACTCATTTCCTGCGGATGTGACGTGGTATAGCGAATACGCTCTATCCCCTCGATAGCGGCAATATAGGTGATCAGCAGGGCCAGGTCAGCTACCGAGCCGTCGTCCATCGCACCACGATAGGCATTGACATTCTGCCCCAGCAGGTTGATTTCGCGCACACCCCTGGTTGCCAGCGCCACTGCCTCGGCAATGATGTCATCGAACGGGCGGCTGACTTCTTCTCCACGGGTGTAGGGTACGACACAGAAGGTGCAATACTTGCTGCAGCCTTCCATAATCGACAGGAAGGCGGTCGGGCCATCGGCACGCGGTTCCGGCAGGCAATCGAACTTCTCGATTTCCGGGAACGACACGTCCACCACAGCCGCCTGCCTTGCCCGCACTTCGTCGATCATGGCCGGCAGGCGATGCAGGGTCTGCGGGCCGAACACCAGGTCGACAAACGGTGCGCGCTTGCGTATGGCTTCACCTTCCTGACTGGCCACACAACCACCCACACCAATCAGGATACCGGGGCGCCGCTGTTTCAACTCGCGCCACTGGCCAAGCTGCGAGAACACCTTTTCCTGCGCCTTCTCGCGGATGGAGCAGGTATTCAGCAACAGCACGTCGGCCTCCTCGGCCGACTGCACCTGTTGCAGGCCATGGGCATCCGCCAGCACGTCCGCCATTTTCGCGGAGTCGTACTCGTTCATCTGGCACCCGTGGGTTTTGATAAATACCTTTCCGCTCATACGCTCGTTGTTTCAATACCCAAAAATTCAAATGAAGCCGGCCTGTAAGCCGGGTTCTGTCGAGGACAACCATTCATCTGGGTCGCACGTCACCGTGCGCCTCTAGCGACCTACCCGGGAACGACGCGGGCCACGCCAATGTTCCCCTATTTGGTCTTGCTCCGGGTGGGGTTTACCCTGCCACCGCTGTTACCAGCGGCGCGGTGCGCTCTTACCGCACCTTTTCACCCTTACCTGTACACCCGTTACGAGAACGGGGCCATCGGCGGTATGTTTTCTGCGGCACTTTCCGTAGGCTCACACCTCCCAGGCGTTACCTGGCACCCTGCCCTGTGGAGCCCGGACTTTCCTCCCTGGCGAAACGCCACAGCGGTTGTCCAGCCGGCTTCGGGACGATTATAGGGGATATGGGCAAAATACGCAGGAAAAACCGGGCAATTACAACGGAAAGGCTAGCGACCGCCCGGCATACCGCCAAATGACGGCAGAGCGGTGGGCTTTGCCGGCAACCTGAACAGGCCCGGGTCAACAGCGGCCACCGACAACGACTTCAGACGGAAATCATTCCCGGCCCGCAACAGGCCGGCACGCTTGCGGCCAAGCAAGGCACCGATGCTGTTCGGCCCGGTCAGCGCGCCTGCGTCTTTTCCAGCCAGCTGACTGACCAGCCGCAGCCAGGCCTGTGTGGCTTCCACCACCGCAGCATCCTGGCTGATGACCAGTTCGATTGTTTCCCGCTGGCCGTTGGTCTGTGTTGTGACCTTATACACCTCACCCACATAACCGGCGACCTTTTCCTTGCGCCCGGTATTGCGGACATTGCTGATCGTGCTCTCCATTGGCCCGGACTGGCCTTTGGGTGAAGGCATCATGCCGCTCATCTGCGCCATCATGGCCGTCAGATCGTAAACTTCCGGCCGCGATCCGCCTGACATCACGCTGTAGACCCGCCCCCCGGCAAGCACGGTGTAGCCACCGCCGTGGGGCGAGGTATCCATGCGCACCTTGTCCTTGCCGGACCAGCTGACCCGCATTTCCCCCTTGCCACCAGGGGCGCCGGTTTTACCGGAAAATACCGCCATGCCATCGGCCAGCGCAGCCTGCGCCAGCAACGCAAACACCAGCAGCGCAAAAGACATTCGTGATACAGGCTTATGCATGATTTCAATCTCCCTCCAGGGTAAAAGGCCGCCTTGTCAGCGCCGGATACCGGCACGCCGGTAGGTCATCTTGCCCAGCCATTTGTTCAGGGGGTTGTTGCGATCCAGAAACACCAGGCAGGGCTGGCGACGTGTACCCATGGTTCTTCGCAACTTGAGTAAACCTCGATGCTTCGGGTCCACAGAGAGACCACGTTTTACGGCTGCACAGGCACGCCTGCGATGACGCAACTTCAATTCTGCGAGCGCCAGGTTCTGGAATACCGTGGCATCGATGTGTTCGTTTGACGCCGCATGACGGCACAGGTTCAGCCCGCTGATATCACCACTGTAGACCAGCGCCAGGCCGTGCCAGGATTTGTAACACTGCAGGTGAACATCATCGCGACTGCATTTATGTTCCGCCTGGGAAAAATGTCGCATGGCACTGCGAAACTGCTTCTTTTTGAACAGCGCAAGACCAAGATCATATTCTTCGCGCGCACGGCGCTCCCGCGTCAGTTGCATGGATAACGTCCCCATCGCATATCCTCCTTGTCAGATTTTGATACCGGCGATTCCTTCGCCAGACTTTGTTTAACACGCTAATCCTGCTCCCGATGCAGATAAAAATCCAGTAAGCCACGCGTGGAACTGTCGTGGTGACCGGCAACCCTGCCTGCATCCAGTTCTTTCTGAATGACCCGGGCGAGTTGCTTGCCCAGTTCCACACCCCACTGGTCAAACGAGTTGATCTGCCACACGATGCCCTGCACGAATACCTTGTGCTCATACATGGCGACCAGCATGCCCAGCACCCTCGGCGTCAATTTCGGATAGATAATCGAGTTGGTCGGCTCGTTACCGGGAAACACTTTATGGGGCAACAACCTGGTAATTTCATCTTCTGACAGGCCCTGGGCTTCCAGTTCAGCACGCGCCTCTTGCTCCGTTCTTCCACGCATCAGGGCTTCAGTCTGGGCGATAAAGTTTGAGAACAGAATTTTCTGTTGTTCATCCAGCGTATGGTGCGCGCTCGCCCCGGTCAGAAAGTCTGCCGGCACCAGCAGAGTCCCCTGATGAATCAACTGAAAGAAGGCATGCTGACCATTGGTGCCCGGTTCACCCCAGATAATCGGCCCGGTACGGTAGTCCACCACTTCACCGTTGCGCGTAATACGCTTGCCGTTACTTTCCATATCACACTGTTGCAGATAGGCCGTCAGCCGGTGCAGGTGTTCGTCGTAGGGAAAGATGGCGTGACTGTCTGCATTAAAGAACTTGTGATACCAGAGACCCAGCATGGCGAGTATCACGGGAATATTCTCCCGCAGGGGCGCATAACGGAAATGTTTATCCATTTCGTGGGCGCCTTCCAGCATATCCTCGAAGGCGTCCATACCAATGTAGAGCGCGATAGACAAACCAATCGCAGACCAGAGGGAATAGCGGCCGCCGACCCAGTCCCAGAACACGAACATATTCTGTGGATCGATACCGAAGGCTGTCACTTCCCGGGTGTTGGTAGACATGGCGACAAAATGTTTCGCCACGGCAGCATCGTCCACCGCGCGCTCCATCAGCCAACGCCGCGCCTGGTGAGCATTGACCAGTGTTTCCTGGGTGGTAAAGGTTTTGGATGCCACCAGAAACAGGGTGGTTTCCGGGTCCAGCCCGGCCAGTGTATCGCTGATCTGGCTACCGTCTACATTGGAAACAAAATGGACACGCAACGGCCCGGCGTAGGGTTTCAGTGCCCCGGTTGCCATAACCGGCCCCAGGTCGGAACCACCGATACCGATATTGACGATATCGGTTATGGCCTTGCCGCTAAAACCTTTCCACTCACCGCTGCGCACTGACTGTGTAAATTCACGCATCTGTGCCAGAACCCGGTTTACATCCGGCATGACATCCTTACCATCAACATAAACCGGCGCGTTGGAACGATTGCGCAGCGCGGTGTGCAGCACTGCGCGGTCTTCCGTGAAGTTAATCCGCTCACCGTTGAACATGCGTTCAATCCACCGGGGAAGATCGCTTTCTTCCGCCAGCCGGATCAACAGCCGCATCGTTTCGTCAGTCATGCGGTTTTTTGAGTAGTCCACCAGCAACTCACAGCACTGCAGGGTGTAACGCTCAAAACGCTGCGGGTCTTCCTCGAACATCTGGCGCATGTGCAGCTCGCCAATCTCGTCAAAGTGCGCCTGCAACGCTTTCCAGGCGGGTTTTTCAGTCAGTTTCGTCATCAGGCTTTGTTTTGTCCCTTGCTGTCAATACACCGGCTTGCTGAATCAACGGCCTTCTTCGTCATCACCGCCATCCAGCGTGTTACGCCAGTACTGGTCCTGACGCAAAAACAGGCGGTCTGCCTCCGGCGGGCCCCAGCTGCCCGCGTTATAACCTGTAATATAATCACGTTCGACCGACCATACCTTGAGAATGGGGTCGACGACTTTCCACGCCCAGCTGACCTCGTCATAACGCAGAAACAACGAGTGATCGCCTTCGATCACATCCAGCAACAATGCCTCGTAGGCATCCAGCTGATCGGGATTGATCCCACAGTAACTGGCGTCAAGGCGTGTGGTTTCGGTACGCATTTCCAGGCCAGTCTGTTTTACCTGCATTTCCATGCGAATACATTCGTTCGGCTGCAGGTTCATGAGTATCCAGTTGGGTTCGAGCTGATCGATCTGCGTCTCACGGAATAACTGCTGCGGTGGATGCTTGAAGCGTATCGCCACCATCGAGTTACCCTTCGCCATGCGCTTGCCGGTGCGCAGGAAGAACGGCACATTGCGCCAGCGCCAGTTATCGATAAACAGTTTCAGCGCCGCATAGGTTTCCGTCACGCTGTGCTCCGGCACACCCGGCTCGTCGAGATACCCCGGCACCTTTTCACCGTTGACGGTTCCGGCGGTATATTGCCCGCGTACTGCATGTGCATTGACGGCGCTTTGCGGAATGGGGCGAATGGAACGCAGCACCTTCACCTTCTCGTCACGCAGGGATTCGGCATCCAGACTGGCCGGCGGCTCCATCGCCACCAGTGTCAGCACCTGCAACAGGTGGCTCTGGATCATGTCGCGCAACGCACCGGCGCCATCGTAATAACCGGCGCGGCCCTCGGTACCCAGTGACTCGGAATGGGTGATCTGCACATGGTCGATGTAGTTGCGGTTCCACAACGGCTCAAGCATCAGGTTGGCGAAACGGAACACCAGTACATTCTGCACGGTGCCCTTGCCAAGATAATGGTCGATGCGAAAAATCTGTGATTCCCTGAAGTCGCGGTTCAGACCGTGGTTCAGGCTTTCCGCACTTTCCAGGTCGTAGCCAAAGGGTTTTTCAATCACCAGGCGACGCCAGCCAGTGTTTTCACCGGCCAGTCCGCACTCACCCAGGCGCCGGCTGACCTTGCCAAAATCGGCAGGACGGATGGCCATGTAGAAAATAATATTCGATGAGAAGTGCCCGTCACCGAGTAACATGTCCTTCAGGCGCGGGTAGGCCGCCTCGTCAGCCAGGTCGCCCTGACAGAAGTGAAGGCGGGCCAGAAAGCGCTCCAGTACATCCGGCTGCGTATTTTTTTCCGATAACCAGCTGCGCACCTGGGCCTGCCAGGCGTTATCGTCCCAGTCCCTGCGACCAAAACCGACGACTTTCATGCCCTCCGTCAAACGTCCGGCGGCATCGAGGTGATACAGCGCCGGGATCAGTTTGATACGCGACAGGTTGCCAGTCGCACCGAATATCACAAAGGTACAGTCTTCCATGTCTTCACTTCTCGTCATTTCCGGGTGTTATAACACCAACGTGTGTCCATTCGTGTGGTTGCAATCATTATCCGCAAAACCATTCATACAACACACCCCAGGGATAGTTACACCGGCGGCCACACACTGCAACTGCCCCCGCGCCGCGCCATGCGCTAGAATACGACGCCCCGGCAACAAAGCCAGACACCGCATTCATGGATATCCTGTTCGCCAGCAGTGAAGCGCACCCGCTGATCAAAACCGGTGGTCTTGCCGACGTGTCCGGCAGCCTGCCGCGTGCCATCCGTAATTCAAAGCAAGAAATACGCCTGATTCTGCCCGCTTACCCGGCAGCGGTTAAAGGTGCCGGCCCCTTAAAGGTCGTTGCCACACTCGATCTGCCCGGCACCAGCAAACCGGTGCGCCTGCTGCAGGGGCGCCTGCCCCACACACGGGTTCGCCTGTACCTGGTCGACTGCCCGGAATATTTCGATCGTAAAGGTGGGCCTTACAGCCAGCCGGACGGAACCGACTGGCCGGACAATGCGGATCGCTTTGCCCTGTTCGCACATGCCGTGTCTGCCCTCGCCATGAACCGGGCCGGACTGGACTGGCAACCGCAGCTGGTACATTGCAACGACTGGCAGAGCGGGCTGGTACCCGCACTGTTGTCACGGGAAACACCACGCCCGGCTACCCTGTTTACCATCCACAATCTCGCCTACCAGGGCCTGTTCGACTGGCAAACCTTCCAGCGCCTCGACCTGCCGGCCGACTGGTGGTCACTGGACGCTCTGGAGTTTCACGGCCGCTTATCCTTTATCAAGGGCGGACTGGTATTCGCCGACTGGATCAGCACGGTGAGTCCACGCTATGCCGAGGAAATCCGCACCCCTGAATTCGGTTGCGGGCTGGAAGGCCTGCTGGAACACCGTAAATCGCAACTCAGCGGCATCCTCAATGGTGTTGACTACAGCATCTGGAGTCCGGGCCGCGATCCGCTGATTGCCCGTCGCTACACGACACGCACCCTGCGACTGAAGCTGGAAAACAAGCGCGTGCTGCAAACGGCCTTCGGCCTGCCCGATGACCCTTTCGTCCCCCTGTTCGCCCACGTCGGCAGACTGGTTGATCAGAAAGGCATAGACCTGATTCTGGATCTGTTGCCCGAATTGCTGCAACGTCACATACAGCTGATCATTATGGGTACCGGCCAGGCGCAACTGGAAACCGCGCTGCGAGATGCCGGCCGGAAACATCCTGACCGTATCGGTGTGCGTATCGAATATGACGAGGCCCTGTCACATCAACTGGAAGCCGGCGCCGACGCCTTCCTGATGCCATCGCGCTTTGAACCCTGCGGACTCAATCAGCTCTACAGCCTGCGTTACGGCACGCCGCCCATTGTGAACAATACCGGCGGACTCGCCGACTCGGTGGTGGATGCCAGCGAAGCTAATCTCGAAGCCGGCACCGCCACCGGCTTTGTATTCAGCGAGCCTGAAACAAAACCCCTGCTCGGCGCCATCGACCGGGCACTCGCCCTGTTTGCCGAACCGGACCGCTGGAAGCAACTGATGCAAACCGGCATGCAGCAGGATTTTTCCTGGACACGCAGCGCGGCAGCTTACCTGGATCTCTATGCCGAACTGATATCGCGTTTCAACACCAGCAAGCGGTAGGTCTTGTAACGCTCGAACACCGCCTGGGTCCGGTGACCGGAAAAATATTTGTATTTCTGCTTGTCGAGTTTGTTCCGGAATATGGTCCTGAACAATGCCCGGATAATGCGCCAACTGGTGGTGTAGTTTGTCGACAGGTAACGGTCCAGCGTTTGTCCGGCTGGTAACAGCCTGCGGGTCAGGGTTTCATCCAGTAAACGAATATTCGGGCTGACCTTGCCGGTGATATCCAGATCTTTCAGCAGGGTAAAAGGGTGCTTGCCCAACTCGGCATAAAACGTCTCCATCCGGTGCCCACCCCCGAAACTCCTGTCACCCGGGCCACCGTCACCGGCATGTTCAGTCTGGAAAAAATCGCAGATCACAACCTGCCCGCCGGGCCTGACAATCTGCTTCAGGATCGGGAACGAGGCCGACATGGGTATGTACTGGAAACTCTCGCTGAACAAGGCCACGTCGTAATACCCGACATAGTCATCCACAGGAAACTGCTCAAATCCTGTTTCGAACAATCGGGCTGTTTTTGCAGTCTGTTCGGCCAGACGCCTGCGCACCTGTTCCGCCAGTTTTGGCGCCGGCACCAGGCCATCCGCACGGTAGCCCCGTTCCATCAGCCGGGTAAGGAGATGGCCGGTACCGCAACCGATATCGATAATCCTCGTCCCGCTCTCATCCGCGGGCGGTAGCGCATCAAGGATCATGTTCGTGTAGCGTTGCTGGGCCTCGGCCAGATTAGAGAAAGTCAGCGGCAGATCGTCATCCCACACACCATAGTGCAGATCGTCCACGTCCAGCAGCTGCTGGGCCAATACCAGTCCCAGCTCCCGGCTGGACATTTTTTCCTTACTCAAAACCCGACTCCGCAACCTTGTTCAGCGCGGCTGATTCCGGCACACCCCGGCCGCCTGGAAA
The DNA here is from genome assembly GCF_058323355.1 of Thiogranum sp. NCBI lineage: Bacteria > Pseudomonadati > Pseudomonadota > Gammaproteobacteria > Chromatiales > Ectothiorhodospiraceae > Thiogranum > Thiogranum sp. Next base: position 19,068 of record NZ_JBTTIO010000059.1, on the reverse strand, counting down.
ACAGTATAACTGATTGTTTTATATATAATATCATCGACATGCTCGCAACGGCCAGGAACAGGGTATAATGGCGCGCCCATTTGCGGGCCGCACCCCATCAGGGTGGGAATATTTCCCTTATTTAACAAAGTTGTATGCCTATGCCAGCACAGCCACAGATCACCCCCCCGCCGCGCGACAAGGAACTGCGTTCGCGCGTTCGCCTGTTCGGTAACCTGCTCGGCGAGGTGCTGGCCGCCCAGGCGGGACAAAACGTGCTTGGCTCGGTCGAAACCCTGCGCAAGGGCTACATCCGCCTGCGCAAGGAAGACAACCCGGCGCTGCGCGCCCGGCTGGCCAGGAAAATCGACCAGCTCGACCCCGACACACTCAGCCATGTGGTGCGCGCTTTCAATCTGTACTTCAGCCTGGTCAATATCGCCGAGGAAGCGTTCCAGCACAAGGAACGCCGCCGTCACGTCAGGCAGGGCGGCCCGTTGTGGCGCGGCTCATTCGATCATACGCTGCGTGAATTCAGTGAACAGGCCATCAGTGCGGAAGCACTTCAGTCGCTGCTCGACCGCACACTTTACCTGCCGGTATTTACCGCGCACCCGACGGAATCCAAACGCCGTGCGGTAATGCACGCGCTGCGCGGTATATTCCTGACCGCCGAGAAACTCGACGGCCCGCGCATGGGCAAGATGGAGCGGGAACAGGTCATCGACGACCTGCGCAACCAGATCCAGGTGTTATGGAAAACCGATGAAGTGCGCGTGCACAAACCGACCGTCGAGGATGAAATCCGCAACGGCCTGTTCTATTTCCGCGAGTGTCTGTTCCATGCCGTACCCCGCGTCTACCGCTACCTGGACCAGTCAATCCAGCGCGTCTACGGCAAGAAAACCAACGTGCGCCTGCCCAGCCTGCTGCAATTCGGTTCCTGGATCGGTGGCGACCGCGATGGCAACCCTTTCGTCAAACCTCACACGACCGAATACGCACTGCGCCAGCATATGAGCGAAGTACTGTGTGAATACCTGCGCCGCGTGGAAGACCTGCGCAGCAAACTGACGCACTCCAGCCGGCTGGTGGAACTGAGCCCGGCCTTTATTGACAGCATCGAACACGACCTGCAACGCTGGCCCGGTATTTCCGGTGAACACCCGAACCGTTTTTCGCACGAACCTTACCGACGCAAACTGTTCATCATCCATAATCGCCTGCGCCACAACCTGGAACTCACCACGGCGCGCATCGAAGACCCGGCGCAGGCCAACGAGAACGACTATCCCTGGCGTTATGCCGATGAACAGGAATTTCTCGCTGACCTGTGCCTGATACGTGACTCGCTGATTTCACACGGTGATGAAAATATTGCCCGCACGGATCTTCTGGACCTGATCCGGCTGGTGGAGACCTTCGGCTTTTTCCTGCTGCACCTCGATATCCGCCAGGAATCGACCCGCCACAGCGAGGCAGTTGCAGAACTCTGTGCGCAGCTCGATGGAAGCACCGATTATGCAGCACTCGATGAAAACGCACGCATTGCCCACCTGCGCAAACTCATCAGCGAACCTGCTGCCGCGATTGACCGTGACAAACTCAGCGAGTCCACACAGGAAACCCTGCAGGTACTCGATGTGATGGTCAGTATGCGCGACGAAGTCAGCGCCAATGCGTTCGGGACATACGTCATTTCCATGACCCACTGTGCCAGTCATGTGCTGGAACTGATGTGGCTGGCCGTCCTGTGCGGACTGGCGGGCAGGCGTAATGGCGAGTGGTTCTGCCATATCCAGATCAGCCCGCTGTTCGAGACCATCGAGGACCTGACCCATATCGAAGAGGTGATGACCCGTCTGTTCGATGAGCCGGTGTATATCGATTTGCTCAGGGCTTCAGGAAACCGCCAGGAAATCATGCTTGGCTATTCCGACTCCTGCAAGGATGGCGGCATCCTCGCTTCCGGCTGGAGCCTGTACAAGGCACAACAGAAAATCATCCGTATCGCCGACAGCCACGGTGTGGAATGCCGTCTGTTCCACGGCCGCGGCGGCACACTGGGTCGCGGCGGCGGCCCGACCCATGACGCCATCCTGTCGCAGCCGGCCGGCACCGTACACGGCCAGATCAAGTTCACCGAACAGGGTGAAGTGCTGTCCTACAAATACAGTAACGAGGAAACCGCGGTCTACGAACTGTCGATGGGTGTCACCGGCCTGCTCAAGGCCAGCCGCCACCTGGTGAAACCGCAACAGGCCGATGACCACGTGTATGCCGACATCATGGCGCAACTGGCACGTGATGGCGAAGAAGCCTACCGCGACCTGATTGACCGTACCGACGGGCTACTGGATTATTTCTACGAATGCACACCGGTATCGGAAATCGGGCTGCTCAACATCGGTTCACGCCCCAGTCACCGCAAGAAACAGGACCGCTCCAGGAGTTCTATCCGCGCCATTCCCTGGGTATTCGGCTGGGCGCAGTCACGCCACACGCTGCCGGCCTGGTATGGCATTGGCAGCGCCTTGCAGGGCTTCGCCGACCGGAACGAAGCCAACCTGGAGAAACTGGCCACCCTGTACCGCAACTGGCCCTACTTCCGTGCCATGCTGGGCAATACCCAGATGTCGCTGGCCAAGGCGGAAATGGACATAGCGAAACAATACGTGACACTGAGCGAACACCCGCAGCAGGCACAGGAAATCTACCGGCAGATTCGTGAAGAACACGACCGTACGCTGGAGATGGTGAAAAAGGTGTCCGGTATTCAATGCCTGCTGGAAGAAATTCCCGCCCTGGCACTGTCCCTGTCACGTCGTGACCCCTATCTGGACCCGCTCAACCACATCCAGGTCAAACTGCTGGGCCGTGTACGCAACGACAATGCCGATGAGGAAGAGCGGGAACGCTGGATGGAACCACTGCTGCGTTCCATCAACGCCATCGCCAGCGGTATGCGCAACACCGGCTAGTCCGACTCGAAGGACTCGGCTTCCATCGACAGGTAGACCTGCAGGGCATTACGCCGGTTGGCCTCGCGGAAAGCGGGCAGGTTTTCATACTGCGACCAGTCGATCGTGTCATAGACCTCGTCGAACTGGATCATCTCCTCGACTGCCGCACCCATCGACTCGCGCAAATACGCCAGGTAACGACGCATGTCGGCAATGGCACGGTTCGGATCGCGTGCCGACGCACCATGACCCGGCACCAGCGCTGTCAGCTTGCGCTGCTCCATACGTTCCAGCACTTCCAGCCAATGTTTTGAATTGGCATCGCCCATAAAGGGTATGCGACCCTCGAATATAATATCCCCGGAAAACAGCACCCCATCCGGCTCGATATAGAGCGTGAGATCACCATCTGAATGCGCGGCGCCGACTGGAACCACAGTAAATTTCACACCCCCGAGTTCAAATACCTGCTGCCGATCAATATAACGGTCAGGTTCTACCAGGTGGGTGTCATCGTTAACCCAGGGATCCAGCGACAGGCGGCGTTCCTCCAGCCGTTCCGCGGCATTCCCGGAACGCAGGTAATTTTCGGCGCCGGCCGGCGCCTGGATTTCCGCACCCTCTGCCTCAAACACCTGCAACCCGTAGATATGATCCGCATGGTAGTGGCTGGTAATCACCCGCACCACGGGCTGGTCGCTGATTTCACGAATCAGCCCCCGCAGCTTGTACGCCAGTGACGGCGTGCCAAGGCTGTCAAAGATAACAATACCCTCGTCCGTGATGACGACACCGGCATTGGAGATAAAGCCTTCGTTATCCGTGGCAATGCCTGCCTTGCCCTGCACAAAGTAAACGTGCTCCGAGACTTTCTGCAGTTTCATATCGACCTGGCTGGGGGCATACGGCGCCTCGCCAGCCTGCGCTGACAGCCCGGGAAGCGCGAGCAGCAGAAAGCGGACGACAAAACGCAGTTTGCGAAAATGTTCAAACATGTATATTCCTGTTTTTAATTGCACGCGAAGTGTGACGCAAAACACCGCAGATTGTTCCAGTAGCTCCGTCGCGTGCGCTCAGGAACAAAATTGTCGCAGATAATCCTTGTGATTATCACGTTTTCGATGCAGTTTCTCGCCTTCACCCAGATTATACCCGCGCCGCAACTTTGCACGAATCGCCTCAAGCTGTTTTCGCTGCTTCCAGCAAGCCGGAGACTCTTCGGGAGGTTTCTTTCTGCCGGACGATGGCTTGTGAAATCTGGCCGCATCTCTTTTTCGGTATTGCTCAAGCAGCGCCCGTTCACCGGGGCGTAATGAAGAGTCACCACTTCGCCTGTCTTTAAGGATGATTGGCTTATCTTCACCGTGGCAGCGTATCTGCTGGTAACTAATATGACCGTCCGGCTGCACACAGCGATAAATCGCAGCGTGCGCCAGTGGAAGAAAAAATGCTACGGCAGGGAAAATGGCAACTACAACAAGGCAGGGAAAGGTACGCATTGCTTCCTCCATGAAACAATATACGAAACGGATGACTCAACCTTCTTCAACAGCGTAGCAGAGACAAACGGTGATTTCAGTCTCCGCGACGCACACGGAAAAATTCCTTCAGTAAAGCCGCACTCTCCTCTGCCAAAACCCCGCCTTCTACTTCAATACGATGATTCAGCCCCTGTGTCTCAAAAGCGTGTGCTGTACTGTTGATGGCGCCACGTTTGGGGTCGCTGGCACCAAACACCAGCCGCTCGACACGCGCATGAAGCATTGCCCCCGCACACATCAGGCAGGGTTCCAGCGTGACATAAAGTGTTGTACCGGTCAGACGGTAGTTATTACTGCGGATGGCTGCATCACGCAATGCAACGATTTCAGCATGTGCCGTGGGATCATGGGTTGAGATGGGGCAGTTCCAGCCTTCGCCGACCACCACATCATCACGAACAATAACGGCACCAACCGGTACCTCGTCCTGTTCAGCCGCCTGGTGCGCCAGTGTCAGTGCATAGCGCATCCAGCGTATGTCAGTTTCCTTGCCCATGTGATGACCGATGATAGATGCCGCCGCCCGGGCCGCGCTATACCTGCCCGATAGTTAACAAACCAGAAACCCGATACTGGAATGGATTTTCCGGTACCCGGGAGTATGTATAGTACGTCGATTTGCAAAAGAACCAAATAGCTGTCCGGTTTTGCATTCCCGTTAGTGTAAACTCATATCGAGTTCACGTGACAGCTAAAGAGAACCCGATGAAACCCTACCATAAAGACCCGGACGCCATCGCCCGCCTCAGCCCCGAGCAGTACCGCGTCACCCGGCAAAACGGCACCGAAGCGCCGGGCAGCGGCGAGTATCTGCACAACCAGGAAGCCGGCATCTATGTAGACGTGGTTTCGGGCGAGCCGCTGTTCGCTTCCACCGACAAATATGAATCCGGCTGCGGCTGGCCGAGTTTCACCAAACCCATCGATCCGGATTACATCACGACATTGCGTGACACCAGCCACGGCATGATCCGAACCGAAGTGCGCTCGACCCACGGCGACAGTCACCTGGGCCATGTGTTCCCTGACGGCCCGGCCGAGCGCGGCGGCCTGCGCTACTGCATCAACTCGGCGGCCTTGCGCTTCGTGCCGCTGGAGGAAATGGAAGCACAGGGTTACGGGGAGTATATTCCACGGGTGGAAACGGGAGACGACGCATGAGTATTGAGAAAGCCATTCTGGCCGGCGGCTGCTTCTGGGGCATGCAGGCCCTGATCCGCAAACAACCGGGCGTGCTCAGAACCCGCGTCGGTTACACCGGCGGCGACGTGCCCAAACCCACCTACCTCAACCACGGCAGCCACGCCGAAGCCATTGAAATCGAATTCGACAATGCCGTTATCAGCTACCGTGAACTGCTGGAATTCTTCTTCCAGATCCACGACCCGACCACACCCGACCGACAGGGTAACGATGTCGGTCCGTCCTATCGCTCCGAGATCTTCCCTGCCAGCGAGCAGCAACAAACAACCGCACGGGATCTCATCGAGGAAATCGATGCCTCCGGCATCTGGCCAGGGCCGCTGGTCACCCGCGTGACCGCGGCCAGTGACTTCCACGAAGCCGAACCGGAACACCAGGACTACCTCGAACGCAACCCCAACGGCTACTCCTGCCACTACCCGCGGCCCGACTGGAAATTGCCGGCGAACAACGCCAACCAGACCGTACGCAAGTAACACTGTAACCCGCGTATTACTGCGCACATCGCTTTCATCGAATTTCCGCAGCGGCCGGCATTAACGTCTGCCGGTAACTACGCGATTTGATCGCGGCTGACGCTGCCTGGAAAAAATTCTGAACCGCCCCGCCCGTTACCGCGACCCATCAAGCGGAACATCCCGAAACAATACGCTGCACGCCGGCCTCTCCAGGCACGACTGCAGCCACTGCTCACAAAAAAGGAGACCAACATGTACCGGACAATTTTCCACCCTGCTTCATACACGCTGGGCATTCTGCTGCTTGCAGGCGGCGCAGCACAGGCCGCGACAGCCAGCACACCGTTACCTGCTTCGCCTGTTATCGGACAACCCGAGAGGCCGCTGTCTACCGGTATCCCGCTGCTGGCCGAGGTACGCAATACCGGCCCTGCCGCCTTGCCGAAGAGACACAAACCCCGCGAGATCGTGATCGTCGGCTCGAAAAACGCGTCCGCCCAGGGCAAAAAACCCGTCGCCGGCAACCTGAACAAACGCAAGGGCACGCAGACGACGGTGAATGCTATCCATACGACGAAAATACCGGGTCCTGCTCAGGCGCCGGCATTCCAGCAACTCGGTGGCACCCAGGCTGTCGTCCCCATGAAACACGGACGCAAGAACGTCGTCAATGGCAACGAGGTAGCCACCCATGTGCTCGCGACCTCGCACGGTAAAACCAACATGTCGGCGAAGGTTTCCATGAACTGCGGCAAGAACCAGGCAGTCTCCTGGCTCTCGTATCAGGTTCAGGGACAGAATGCCGTCGTGGTCATCGCCAACCCGACCCAGACCACGGCATACAGCAAGAAGATCCAGTTCCAGCCTTTCACGGCACAGGAATACGGCGAGGCCTGTCGGGTGGCCCTGGGGGAAGACTGGCTCGGCAACATGCAGCACAACAACAATGCCCCCGTCGCCTACCGGACCCTCAAGAAACAGGTACAGGTGCGGGGCGCCTGCACCGGCTGGGCCAACAAGGTCATGCGCAGCTACCCGGTCACGGTCAAACTGCGCTGTGAAGACAAAAGCTGGGCGCCTCCTGTCCCCTGATCCCGGACATCCCGCCCGCCCCCGCTTCAGCACCGGCTGGCCGAACGTGCGAGCCGGTGCTGAAGCTGTTACACGGCTCCTGGCCGCCGGATCCGCGCGCCGAGCAAGGCGATCAGGCCGCTACCGAACAACAAAGCGGCACCGGGCAACGGCACTGCTGCCACGGAAACATCGCGCACAACGAGCCCGATGCCTACTGCCGTATCCCAGCCACCCCAGTTGAGCGTATACATCCTGTAGTAGTCGCTCCAGCCATTGAGACCATTCCAGCTATTATAGACAGCCGCGACGGAAATCGTTTGTCCGAGGAAATTTGTGGTAGTGTATTCTCTTAATCCGCCCCACAGGCTGCGAATGGGAAGAACGAGACCGTTGTTAATCAATGCCTCGGCTTCACCACCGACAAAATTGAGATTTCCCCAGACATACGCTTCATCCGGACTCTTCAACGCGCGCCAGTCGTTGAACCCCAGATAGTTGTCACGGTTCATGGTACGTACCAGATCAATGTACTGGCCAAACGACAGGATATTGACCGGTGTGCCGTCGGCATCGACCGTGAAAAGACCCAGAACTTCATTCCCGAGCGTGGCGTAGTTGCTCGGAAACTGGATGCCCAGATCGGTATCCGTGATGAATGTGCCACCGTTTACGATAACGGCGTGTGCCTGCAGACTGGCCAGCCACAACACCAGTGCGAATAGTTTTTTCATGCTGCTACTCCTGCCACGCTGCAGGTCCTCGTCCCGGAAGACAGAAGAGAGATCTTCACAACGGTCGCCACCGAACCAGAACCTGCCTCATGCGTCATTATTATTTACAGTTAAATATATTTGAAAACAGATAATCCCGGCAATGCACAAAGCATTCCAAAGACTATAATATAATTTATTCATATAGTTATGCAAATATGCAGTCACTAGAACTGTAAGTCATACCGACAGAATTCGGTGTACTTTACACCTTAATGGGTTGCCTCCGTCCAGGTAACTGCCCGGCCGGCCAGTGGATACCGGGCATGACCGGGCCCACAGGCGCGGGCTTCTACCGGGATTTCTGCGACCACCACGACTGCAGCCAGCGCTATGACCTGTGCCCCTTCACGCCCAATGGCCTGATTGCCTTGTCTGGAACCCTGTCGTTACTGGACACCTGCTCAGGTACCGGACATGGGACCCTGGACACAGGTAGGCATCTTCAGCGGTGGCTTCATCGACGCAATGATCCCCAGGGGCACCGGTAGCAACACACTGTATTTCACTGGCGCCGACGGGGGGGGTGGCTTTCCCTATACACTGAATCTGGTCAGGATGACCATCCAGACCAGCCAAGCTGACGTCTGGATCATGTCAGCCGGGACAGGTACGTCTGGACGCGTTGCTGGCGCATCCCGTCATTCCGGGCCTGGCCCGGAATCCAGTGGTTTCAATAACTTCCTGGATGCCGGAACAGATCCGGCATGACGGTATGAAGTTAACGGGACGGCGGTGCACCCGTCTAGTTAACCGTAATACGTGTCATCGCCGTACCCACGACATTTCCGCTGACCCAGTCCAGATATTCCACCACCACATCGTAGACACCGGTCGTCGTCGGTTTGAAGATACAGTCATAGCGTTCAGCCGACGATGCTTCGAGTGATGTTGCCTGGAACGGAGTTGGCAGTGGTCGACCATCTGACATATGTACAGTTGCCGCCAACCCGCCAAAGCTGATGCGTTGGGGCAGGTATCCTGCGCAAATGTATCGCACCAGCAGGGTTTGCCCCACATTCATGTTGACGGCAACGCCCGGTGCCGTGAGTGCTGACTGCGCACCATCCACCCCGGTAATGATGAAATAATCCGGATTCAACGAATTAAAGCCTTCGTCACCGCCACAGGTGCCCGCATCCCAGCGCTTGTTGTGCCAGCTGGAATCTATTTCATCGCAGGCCCAGACCGCTTCGACATCATAGGTCGGTCCGTTCGAGTACAGCGTGCCGGGACCTTCCGGCGGGTCAATGATCAAGGCGCCGTACATACCCATTTCGGCATGCAGGACTGTATTGGTGTGGCAGTGGTAGAAATAGGTACCGGCATGAGCTGCCTTCCACTGATAGGTGTAGCTGCCGTCCACGTCGAAAGAATAGTGCCCGACACCGTCGTTTTCAGTGCTCGGCTCTATGCCGTGGTGGTGAATGGTGTGCAGCCACATGTTACCGGCAACCGTCAGTTCGGTATGGACGACCTGACCTTCCGTGACGCGAATCGCCGGTGACGGGAACTGGCGGCTCATCATCCCGTTGTCCGGGTCGGTAAAGCCCCAGATGGTGACGCTGGCGCCATCGTCCATGGTGATTGATCCGTTCATGTAGATTCCGCGTCTGAACCGTATGTCCGGCGTAACGATGCCCGGTGTTGCGGGCGCATCGGGGTACACATAGCAGGCACTGCCCATGCCACCACCGCCTCCACCGGAACCTCTCATGCCCATCAGTACAGGTTTTAGTACGTTAAACATATCCATTCCCCCCTGGTTATTTGAAAGCGATGGTGGTGGCGGTGCCAAACTGGTACAGCGCACCGCCGGCGGTCTGCGTCATTTCGTCATGCAGGTGCATGGGGAAATGACCGGTAGTGACGGGTGGCCAGGCATCGGGCGGGGGTTCGAAGGGGTAGATAACATCCAGGCTGCCACGGTTATTGGGCAGGAGGAGAGTGTCTTTTTTCCAGATGTCAGGTCTGATTTCACCGTTGCGGGCCAACCATTCGACGTGGTTTGCATGAAAGTGCACAGAGTGCATGGCCATACCGGCATTCAGTATGCGTACCAGTGCCCGGTCACCGATACCACCCTCAAGCCGGGTCTCGGGGTTATAGCCCGCATCAATATCGGGATTGCTGTAATCGGACGACCCGGGCACGCGCATGCTTCGGCCGTTGATGGTGAAATAGTAAGGTTTGAAGGTGCTGGCCGGGACGCGGCCCTGACTGAGTTCGCTGTGCCAGGCCGGATCGATGTCGTTCATGATCCAGACATACTGCTGTACGAACGTAGGGCTGCCGGCATAGAGCTCGTTACTGCTGCCGTTGGGCATGATCGCCAAACCCCCGTGCAACCCGACCAGGCGGTTGAAGGGTGCGTTCAGCTTGTCGTAGTAGAGATAGGATCCAGCAGTGCCGGCCGTGAAACTTACGGTGGCTGAAATGCCGGCCGGAATTATCCCGCTATCGACCACACCGTCGATAACGAAGCTGTGGTCGCTGCCCAGCGTGTTGATAACCTTGATCTCGACCGTATCGCCCTCCTGAACGATAAGGGGCGGCCCGGGTATGTTCAACGTCGTTGGTGCGCTGCTATAACCGTGAAAGTAAACATCGACGCCATCCGGCTGCGTGATAAAACCGTCGGTTATATATAGTGTTTTTCTAATTGTTGCGGCATTTGCTCTGGGAATCCAGGTTAAATAACCGCCCAGACTGCTCGCGATACCGATGGCGCTTCCTTGCAGAAAAGTTCGTCTTTTCATGACTCCTCCCGTTGGTTGAACTGTGTCGTATTCAGGTACATCCTCCTGTTTCACATGCATAATCACATACGTCATGCGATAGTAAACGAGCGCTGGATGAATAGCCATGGCGGAGCCGCCCCAGGTACAGAATGTGCCCACGAGCACGGTGTAACCGTTTGAATTTATGCAACACCACAACAGAGCGATACAGTATGGTTCGGACGTTCAGGTATCGGGAAAACAACGGAAAAGACTTCAATGAGGCCGCAGCATTTTGCTGCGGATAACATCATTAAGTGGATTCATGGTTTATAACGACCTTTTTGTTCCTGCATAGCTCCACCGGCATCTGCTGCCTGAAACTCTTTTCCCAGTTCCTCCATTTCCTCCAGCGCAGCAATGACGCTGGATTGCCGTACAAACGTGCGGATTCATGGTATTTTCCGGATAGTACATAATAATCAAGTCACGGCATAACCTGATCGGGACAGAACGGATTGTCATTCGCACTGGCAGGTTGGTACAAGCCCGCAAGCCAGCGTTGAACGCGTGCTGCCACCTTCGAGATACCTGCCGCACCGGACATCACCTGTCAGGCGTTTGAACCGTTGCGGGTTGCGCAACGACACAGGGACATGAGGCGCGGTGGGCGCCTGGCGAAAATAAGGAGACAACTCATGAATACATGTCGGTTTTTGTCATCAGTCACGGTGGCTTGCATGCTCATTACGGCAGGCGGCGCCGCGCAAGCGAAGGACCCCGGCGAGAGCATCAGTATCTCCCGCACTCTGGCAAAGATGAAAAAATACTACGGATCCAACGACCTGATCCCGGAGACCAACAGCGGCGCCATCATCGAAGTATACGGGCAAAATGGAACCTACGAGGGGATCGCCAATATTTCGGGGTCGATGAACCAGCCCTGGGATATCCAGGCCCACTGCCGTCCAGGTCAACCGATGCTGAAATCCTGGATCGAAAGCCACGGCGTCCAAACGACAGTATTCGAAGGAAAGAATTACAAGTCCGTGCCACGCGGATATGACAAAAAAACAAGCCTGATGGAAGTCCCCGTCGCCAGGTTCCAGATGCAACCCGACCCGGTGCAGGCGTGCAACGCCGAACTGGCAACACGGGCCACCAAGAGCGGCCGGACACGCGCCGAGGAGCAACTCTGGGGGTTCGTCCTCAAGTACCCCGGGGCACTGCAGGCGACGCTGAAGGCTGAGTGCGGCAAGCCGCTCAAGTCAGTGTTAAAGGACACCCTGTCGCCGACAAATTGGGGCAAGTATGAAAAATACACAATGAATAAGCAGGCAACAGCGCCCGTCTATGTCGCATGCCTGCCGACACAAAAGGGCAAGAAACCACCCGCAACGCCTCCCTCCTCCAAACCGAACGTGCCGTACAAGGTCAAGATGAAACCCATCGCTCCGCTCTACAGGCCGGTGTGTCCGACTCCGGTCAATTTCTCAGCCGAGATTTTTGCCTGGCGTTCCGGCACCGTCCGTTATCGCTACATCATTGATGGCTGGAAAAGTCCCGTGAGAGAAAAGCAGGTAACGGCAGGCACGCAGAATCTACCCCCCATCACCCGGATGGCCGGCAAAAAGAAGGGCGGTATCACAACGCTCAAAGGCAATACCAGCGGCCCGGATCACGTCGGCTGGGCGGCGGTGGAAATTCTGCTGGACAAGGGTCCGATCACATCCGCGAAAGTCCCCTTCAAGATCTTTTGCCAGGATAAACCGGGGCGCATGCCGTCGGGCAAGCCAGCACCCTTCAAGACCACACCCTTGAAGACGGTGCCCAAGCCTGTGCTGCCCGGCACCAACAGCACACAGCCGGGAAGCACGGCTGCACGACCCGTGCAGGTGACGCCGGGCCGCTTGCCCGCCGCCAGCCAGTCCGGGACGGCAGACAAGGCGGAGGACAAGCGGCCACGCGTACTGGCGCCACTCAAGGTGCAGCCTGCGCGCTAGCCGTTCGCGCCGGGATACAGCGGCGTCAATGATAGTGAACACCGGCGTCGGTCAGTGATGCGCGTGTCCCCCTTCGGCCAGCTGCAGTTGCTGCACGAAGGGATCGGCCTCCATATCGCCCAGATCGGCGTAGTCGAGGTGGTCATAGTCGCCGGTGTCCATGAAAGACGCTGACACGGCCTCACCGGTCCGCAGGTCCAGCAGGTGGATGCTGACCTCGCGGTCACCATAGACACGACGCACCAGCGCCGGCAGTTCGAGATCCGCCAGCCACAGGATTTCCAGGTCGACGCCATTCACCTGCCCCAGATAGCGCTCGGCCTTGCGCCCCAGCACCTCGACGCGACCACTGCGCGTCAACCGGCGCAGCACGGCGGGATCAATCACGCTCCCCAGACGGGTCCAGTCGGGATACCGGCCCAGTGACCGCAGATCGCCCGCGGTGTAATCCACGCTCTTGCCCTGTGGCAGGAAAATGTGACTGTATTCGATGCTGCCATTGGCGCCGCGTTGCCAGTGCTGGCGTTGTTCCCCGGCGTCATTCCACACCTCCACCTGGCGCGGCGAGCGCAGCAGATGCCATGGCTGCCGGCTGGCCTGTGGCCGCCGCGCCAGTTGTATGCTGCGGGTCTCAAACCGGGCTTCGAGCACAGGACTGACCTTGCCAGCTTCGTTCGACGCCTGTACAACGGCGCCCGGCAGGATAACGGCCATGATGCCGAACAGAATGATCGATATGCCGATTTTCATGAGTTCATCTCCAAAAATGCTGCGGGAAAAACAGGTCTGAAAAAAGAAGGGGCACCAGGCCCCCTCTCCCCCCAACACATCTTTGACCCCGATCAGATGTCGCGGTCACGCTTCTCGCGCCTTGCACGCTTCAGCTTGCGATCCATGCGGGTGGCCTCGCGCATCACGTGGTAGATCACGTTCTGCTCCTGCACACCGTGCACCATGTACGCACCCGGACCTCCGGCATAGATGGCAACGTCCTCACCGGCGTGGGTCTCGGAGGACAGTGGTACCAGTGCCTCCTGGTGGAAGCCCTGGTCCTCGGTATCCAGCGCACCCAGATCCGTGCGGCTGCCGGCATTGACTGGCTCGCCGTAGACGCTATCGCCACCGGTCTCAAGGTCATGGAAACCGCGACCGTTGGTATAGCCCAGGGTGGTGTAGGGCATGCCGTCCTCAGCCAGTTGCGCATAGGGATTGGCGTTGCCGGCGCTGTCGTTGCCCACGACCTTGCCAAGGATAGGGTTGCCGCGCGTCGGGTAGCCGGCGATGGTGAACACATGACTGTGATCAGCGGTGACAATGATCAGCGTGTCATCCATGTCCACCGTTTCCATCGCGGCCTTGACGGCATTGGAAAACTCGATGGCATCGGTCAGGGCGCGATAGGCGTTGCCCGCGTGATGACCGTGATCGATCCGGCCGCTTTCCACGTGCAGGAAGAAACCCTTTTTATTGTTGTCCAGCACCTCGATGGCCTTGACCGTCATCTCCGCCAGACCGGGTTCGCCGGCGTCATCCGTGGGGCGGTCGAATTCGTATTCCATGTGCGAACTTTCAAACAGCCCAAGCAGGTGGTCCACTTCATCGGTATCGATGGCCTCGAACTGCTCGCGGTTCCACACATAGGCGGCATCGTCGTAGTTGGCCACCCACTCGGCGGTCAGGTCGCGGCCATCCTTGCGCTTGCCGCTCTTGCCCTCGCCATCGACCATGCTGTTCGGGATGAAGTGACGACGGCCGCCACCCATCGCGACTTCCAGTCCGTCGCCATAGGGGAATTCGATGAGCTGGCGGGCGATGTCCTTGCAGCCACTCTGCCGGGCCTCGTCGGTCAGCTTGTCGTCACTCTCCCAGTTGCGCTCCGGCACATGGGCATACGTGGCGGCGGGTGTCGCGTGTGTGATGCGGGCGGTGGTGACCACGCCGGTCGCCATGCCGGCCATCTCGGCCTGTTCCAGAAAGGTGGTCAGTTCATTGCCGATGGAGCTGGCACAGTTGCCGCGTTCAACATTCTGGTTGACCGAGATCACCCCGGCCTTCGACTTCACCCCGGTCATCATGGCGGTCATGGTGCCGGCCGAGTCGGGGGTCTGCTGGTTGGTGTTATAGGTTTTCGACAGCGCCACGTAGGGCAGCATCTCGAAGGCGAGTCGATTCTCCTCACCGTTCTCACCACGCAGCTGGCCTTCAAGGATACGAGCGGCGGTCGCGGTGGAAATGCCCATGCCATCACCGACGAAGAGGATGACGTTTTTGGCACGGTGCCGGTCGGCACGCAACTTCTGGGCCTGTTCCACCGCCTGGGCACCCTCACGGTACCACTGCTGCGGTGACTCCGCCTGCGCGACGCCCCCCAGGGACAGACCAATGGCCAGGGAGATGGCCGAGACGGAAAAACGTGTGTAGTTCATACCAACTTTTTTTGTACGGGACATAATGGATGACTCCTGCGCGACCTGGAAGAAAAAACGGATAACCGGCGCACACGGTAGGCGGGTTATGGGTCGGGACGATGACAGCAATCTGAAGAATTTATGACAAGGCCGAACGCACCGGAATACGCTGACACGAACCCCGGTGTTCTGTTCTCGCTACCCTTTCCGGGATTCACAAAGCGGGGGACTCCGGATCGCGATGCCCGCGCGCCAGCGCGATGAAAGCACGCAGGTAGTCGGTTCCGCTATCCGCCTCGCGCACGCCGAGAAAAATCTGTTTGGTGATGCCCGGTGCGCCCAGCCGGACCGGCGTCACGTCCAGCTTGTTGCGGTATTCCTCGACCAGCCAGCGCGGCAATGCCGCCACGCCGCGGCCACTGGCGACCATTTGCAGCATGATGTCGGTGGTCTCGATGGTCTTGTGGCGTTTCGGGCTGATACCCGCCGGCTGCAGGAACCGGTTGAAGATGTCCAGACGGTTCGTTTCGACCGGGTAGGTAATCAGCACCTGGTCGGTCAACTGCGCCGGTTCGACGTGCTTGAGCCGTGCCAGGGAATGCGTGCGGCCGACCACCAGTACCTGCTCGTATTCGAATACCGGTTCGAACACGAGACCCGGCTTGTAGAGGGGGTCGGGGGTCACGAGCAGGTCGATCTCCCAGGCAAACAGCGCAGCGATACCGCCAAACTGGAATTGCTGCTTCACGTCCACGTCCACCGCCGGCCAGGCGGCCAGATAGGGCGAGACGATTCGTCGCAGCCATTCGTAGCAGGGGTGACACTCCATGCCGATGCGCAGGGTGCCGCGCTCGCCACGGGCGATCTGGCGCAGATTATCCTCCGCCCGTTCCAGCTGCGGCAGCAGCCGTTCGGCCAGTTTGTACAGGGACTCCCCGGCCTGGGTGAGGCGCAGGCGGCGGCCTTCACGGCGCCAGATCGCGACGCCGAGCTGGTCCTCCAGTTTTCGCATACTGTGGCTAAGCGCCGACTGGCTGAGGTGCAGCATCTCCGCCGCCGCCGTCATGGAACCTTGCCGCTCGACGGCACGGATGATTGCGAGATGGGTGCGTTCCAGTATGGCCATTATAGATACATGAATGAGATTCATCGAATAATGAAATAATACCATTTTTATTCATGCATCATCCATCACAGAATGCCTCCACACTATCGCTTGGCCAGGAGGCATTCACATGGCATTGATTCACAACCTTGGTTTTCCACGTATCGGCGCAAAACGTGAACTTAAATTTGCGCTGGAAGCATTCTGGAAAGGCCAGATATCCGAAGCCGAATTAGAAGCCAGCGCCAGCGCCATCCGCAGCCTCAACTGGCAGGCCCAGCAGGCACTGGACCAGGTGCCTGTCGGGGATTTCTCGCTCTACGATCACGTGCTGGACATGAGCTTCACGCTCGGCAACCTGCCGACACGGGTCGCGCGCCTGGCAGGCAGTGAGATGGACAATTACTTCCGCGTCGCCCGTGGCCGTTCCTCGAATGACACGGATGACAACGGCGTGCACGCGTCGGAAATGACCAAGTGGCTGGATACCAACTACCACTACATCGTACCGGAGGTGACAGCGGATACGACCTTCTCGCTGAATGCGCAACGCCTGCTGGATCAGCTGGCTGAAGCACGGGACGCCGGTATCAACGCCAGGCCTGTCATTATCGGCCCCGTGACATACCTGTGGTTGTCCAAGGCAAAAGACACATCCAGCCGCCTGGACCTGCTGGCCAGGCTGTTACCGGTATACCGGGAACTGCTGGAGACAATCGCCGGCGCCGGCGCTGAGTGGATGCAGATTGACGAACCTGCCCTGGTCACCGAACTGGATGCCGACTGGCAGCGTGCCTTCAACCATGCCTACCATGAACTCAAGGGAAGCCGGGTCAAGTTGCTGCTGACAACCTACTTCGGCACCCTGCAGGACAACCTGCAACTGGCCTGCAATCTGCCGGTCGCGGGTCTGCACGTGGATGCGGTGCGTGGCCGCGAGGAACTCGGCAGGGTCATGGACTGGCTGCCTGCGCACAAAGTGCTGTCAATCGGTGTCATCGACGGACGCAATATCTGGAAAACCGATCTGAATGTAACTCTGGACTGGCTGGAGCCGATCGCCAGGAAACGGCGGGAGCGTCTGTGGATTGCGCCGTCGTGCTCGCTGCTGCATGTGCCGGTGGATCTGGACAGTGAAGAACAACTGGACGCCGATATCCGGAACTGGCTGGCCTTCGCCAAACAGAAACTGGCGGAACTGGCGGTGCTGGGCAAGGCCATCAACGAAGGCCGGGCAACCGTGGCCGACGAACTCGCTGCCAACAAGGCTGCCATCGAAAGCCGCAACAACTCCCCTCGCGTTCATCATCCGGCAGTGAAAGACGCGGTAAAAAATATTACCCCCGACATGGGCAAGCGCCAGCGTCCCTACGCTGAACGGCACACCCGGCAACGCACCCGCCTGAATCTGCCGTTGTATCCGACCACCACCATCGGCTCGTTCCCGCAGACACCGGATATCCGCAATACCCGCCTGGCCTTCAAAAAACAGGAGATTTCCGCCGACGAATACACGTCGAAAATCAAGGCCGAGATTGAACATGCCGTGCGTGAACAGGAAAAACTCGGACTCGACGTGCTGGTGCATGGTGAGGCCGAGCGCAACGACATGGTGGAATACTTTGGCGAACAACTCGACGGCTACGCGTTCAGTCAGTTTGGCTGGGTGCAGTCCTACGGCTCACGCTGCGTCAAGCCACCCATCCTGTACGGCGATATCAGCCGCCCCCGGCCCATGACCGTCGAGTGGATAAAATACGCCCAGTCCCTCACCGACAAGCCGATGAAAGGCATGCTGACCGGCCCGGTGACGATCCTCAACTGGTCCTTCGTGCGCGACGATCAGCCGCGCAGCGAAACCTGCCTGCAACTGGCTCTCGCTGTGCGCCAGGAAGTACTGGATCTGGAGGCCGCCGGCCTGAACGTGATTCAGATCGATGAAGCCGCGCTGCGCGAAGGCCTGCCACTGCGAAAATCCGAATGGCAGGACTACCTCGACTGGGCAGTGGAATCCTTTCGTATCGCCGCCAACGGGGTTAGCGATGAAACCCAGATACACACCCATATGTGTTATTCCGAGTTCAATGACATCATCGAAGCCATCGCCCATATGGACGCGGATGTCATTACCATTGAGACCTCGCGTTCCGACATGGAACTGCTGGATGTCTTCGACGATTTCAGCTACCCGAACGAGATTGGCCCGGGCGTCTATGACATCCACTCACCCAATATCCCGGACGTGGCGCAGATGGTCGACCTCATGCACAAGGCCGCCCGGCGCATCCCCGTCGAACGATTGTGGATCAACCCGGACTGCGGACTCAAGACACGCGCCTGGCCGGAAGTCGAACAGGCGATCCGAAACATGGTTCAGGCGGCCTCGACGTTGAGACAACTGGCTTCTGCCTGAAACCGCAGGACTTTCCCCGGTTCCCCACGGCAAGGGGGACTGTTGCACAGCACTGTGGGAAACCAACAGCGGCGGTTCACCTTATTGTCCAGGGGGTCTCGTGCAACTGGATAAGTTGTCGGCGCGGGATCATCGGCACCGGTTCCGGCGACATCCAGCTGTTCAATATCCCGACCAATACGACCCGCCTGTACCTGGGGCTCCACGATTCGTACAGCAACCTGCCCGGTTTTTTCACAGATTACTCGCCTGGAGATTCCCTTTCGGCCCAGACATGCGCATGAGACTCTTGCTAGACTTGTCGAAGAATCAGGTACGGCGACTGGCGATGGCGCACAACCCCAGCAGACCACTCAGAAGCAGCGGCAGGCTGGCCGGCAAGGGAACCGCCGCCAGGGGCCGGAAGGCCACGGCATCCGGGGAGGTGAGGT
>NZ_JBTTIO010000058.1:0-3994 GCF_058323355.1 Thiogranum sp. | reverse complement strand
CGTGCCCTGCAGATTGCCCGCGAAGCGGAGTCGACCGCCAAGCGTGAGCACGAGGCCTTGGTACAACGCTTCCAAAAGCATGAAGCCACACGCCAGTCCATCGTCAACCGCCGTGCTGCTGGTGGCGGCGATAATGAAAGCGACAAGGCCGACCTGCTGCTGGCTACAGAGGACATGCAGGGATTACAGCCATTGATCTGCAAAGCGGTTACCAGTTTGCAGCAAGCGCAGGCCGCCACCCGCCAGGCACAGGCCGCATTCGATACTGCAATGTCCCAGTGGGCAACGACCATTGAGACCGAACGTCGACGCGCGACTGGTGTTCATTGCCAGATGCTGGACGCGGCGTTGGTCAATAGCTCGAAGCCGCTGCTGGGCGCTGACATGATGCTTTACGGATACGTGCCGAGTTTAGGCCTTAAAAGCCTTATGCAGAGGTTCAACGGATGAGCGCTCGTCCGCCGGGCAGGCCGCGCAACAATTTGAAGGTTGCGCGTGAACTGGTTGAGGATAACCTGCCGAAACTCACCGAAAAGGCGCTGCAATTGGCGCTTATGGGTGACACGCAAGCACTCGGGCTGCTGCTGGACAGGGTATGGCCGTTGCCTGCGTCGCTACCCGTGCGGCTGGATGCAGCAACGATCCGCAAAGCCGTAGCACGCGGCCATGTCAGTGGCGACCACGGCGCTCGATTGCTCGAACTCGTGTCAGATACTCAGGGGGTGACTGATGGCTCGTGAAGTTCGTATGCAGGCGCTAAAGGACATTGCCCGGGCCTTGTCCCGGTGCGGGCCTGCGCACGACCTGCGACCGCTGAAGGCCAGGAAATACGACGACGTGCCGGCAGCTACCTGGTGGCGCTGGGTGAAGAAAGTCAGGGACAGCGGCGTGCCCGGTAGAAAGGCTGCTACCCGGGCCAAGAAGCGCGCCGCACACCGAGCGAAGCAGCCTGACCCGGCAGCATCCGTTACGGCGGATATCGCAGAACAACTGCCTGTGGTAGTGAAACCCGAGGATGTGGCGTACACCGGCTTGATACCGTGCATTGATCGGATCCAGGAATGCCTGCAGGACGCCTTGCGGCTGAAACAGTTCTGCGAGTCGGACAATGGCAAGATCCGGAATCCGAAGCTGTATCTGATGGCCAGCCGGCACATGCTTGACTCGCTGAAGACGGCGGCGTACGTGTCAAAACAGCTGATGGACGCCCAGCGGATTGAGCAGTTCCACGGGGCGATCCTTGCCGAGTTAGAAAAAGTCGACCCGGTTTTAGCGGAACAGATACTGGATCGATTGGATCGGCTTACCCGGGAATGGGGTGGGGTGTAGCGGTTATTCGGGAAGCTCGATCCCCTCAACAGACAGGTCGAAGTCGACGCACGGATAGCTGTCACTACCCTGACAGGAGCAGCCACGCGGCACGCACGCGTCACAGTAGTAGCTCTCGCGACCACCTTCAGACCACACTGCCACCGCACCTGCGGCAACGAGCAAAGTGTGCCAGGGCGTTCAGAACATCACCATCTTCAACAGGCAGTTGCTGTAATCTTTTACCGTATTTTTCCACGTCGTTTACCTTGTGGGCGGACTGCTGATGCCACAGACATCTTCATCGAATAAACCGACAATTTCCTGCGTTTTTCCGGGTTTGTGCTTGTCATTTCGGGCACAGTAGAATCCGGCCGCCTTACCCGTTCGCAGGGTCAGGCCACACATGCAGATCGACCGGTGACCGCCTTCCTTTTCCTGACCACAGTCGGCACAGCGGGAGACCAACCCGTCCGATGTTTGCTTCACCAGCACCCGGCCCAGGCACTGGCCGCAGATGTGTTCGGTGATTTTCCATGGGTGGCTGTTACTCATTCGCCAGTTCCTCGATCTGTGAAACCGTCCGGTCCAGTTCAGCCACCAGCGTAGCCGGTGCGCCGGCAGACTGGAAGGCATTGACCAGTGCGCGGTAGTACCAGAGGCTTTCCCTGCCAGCCGTAAATCTGTCCCACAGCGTGTCACCGTGCGTCTGCAGGTCGACCAGAATGGCTCTGGCGTTGTGCAGCTTATCGGCGCAGGACACCTTCAGGACGGCTGGCGAGGCCTCTACCAGGTGCGCGATATACCGTTCCTTCCGTTCACGCCAAGCCACCTTCTCAATACCGTCTGAGTCCGAACAGGCCACAACGATGTCAGTAACCGCACCACCGAACCGGCGGGTAATCTCGTCACGCAGTGCCTGACCACCGCCCGGGTAATGTTCAGCCTGATCCTCGATGGCGTCATGCAGTAAACCACCAATGGCCTCGTCTTCAGTACCGCCGTGTTCAAGAACCAGGCTGGCCACACCCAGCAGGTGGCTGATGTACGGCACACCGGCATCACCCTTCCGGGTCTGTTTGGCGTGCAGGCGGGTGGCGAACACCAGCGCGGCTTCAAAGTTTTCGGTCAGTGTCATATCTCCTCCAGGGTTCAGTTAATATCGCTGTAACGGGTGCCTGTCCCGCACCCGGATACCGTCATCATCACCGCTGACCACGTTGAGCGACCACAAGTCATTGCCGGCAGTATCGGTAATGCGTTCTGCACGAAGGACTGGCTCACGGCCTTCGACAGCTTCAAGCAACCCTTCCGCTACCAGCAAATTGAGCAGATCAGTATCGCTACACGCCTCAAGGCCCAATACCGAAAAAAACCAGGTCAGCAGCGTAGCGCCATGTTGCGCCCAGCATTCAACGCGGAATGGACGGCCGTCACTCAGCTTACCCTCGCCCCAGCCGAGATCCAGCACATCACCCATATCCTCCTTTTCCAGGTTCGGCACAAATTCCGAGCGGTCAGGTTTCGGGTATTCCATATCAGCCTTCCCCCGGTTCCCGGTAACAAAGCTCCCGGCACCGCTGTTCTGCGTAGGTCCAGGCCGAGAAGGTCTGGTCACCGTCCCCTACGATATAAGGGTCTTCGCCGAACATCGTATATCGCTGGTACAGCAGGTCTGCACTGATACCTGGATTCTCGCGCAGATCCCTCGCAAGGTAGTCGTCTACAATGGACTGCGCTTTCGCCAGCGCCTTTTCCCAACTATCGAACTCACCAGCCGTTGTCCGGTAGTCCTGGTCCATGTAGTGAAAATTATCATCCACCCGCACCAGATATGTAGCCATAGCAGCACCTCCTATTTCAGGCTTTTCAGGCACACGCCACACCGACGCCAGCACAGGCATCACCCGTACCGCCAGGTCGGCAGTCGCAGTTATTCGGCCATTTCATGAGAGCAAGGGATTCCAGAGCAGGAATCCTAAAAGACGAGAACAGTATAGGTAATTTCAGCAATCAGGTAAAGCCCGCAGCATAGCAAGCCTGCGGACTTCACACCGCCACTCAGCGCTAAATCAAGCCGGTCAAGGTGCCCTGTGTCATCCGGTTCATGCGCGCTTCCAGTAGACAGGCCTGGTCGGGCGTTATATCCCCCGAAGCCATAGCCTTTCGCAGGTTTCCGCTGAAATCCGCCAGCGCTTTTCTCAGGTCTGTGCCCTGCGGTTTGCGTTGTCGAGTCGACGCCCGAGTGTGGGACATGGCTTTGTTCAGGCTGGATATCTGGCGGTCAAGTTCTGCGCTGTAGTCTCGGCGGTGCCTGGGCTTGAAATCGAAAGCAACGGGATGATTCGACCGGGTTACTCGCGCGATTCGGACCGGCTCAGCTTGATGATCGGATTTCCGAAGCGTTTTTCGAAATTTGTCCATCTCATCAACCAGCGCAGCAAAGCCATTGCCTTCGTAATCGTCTCTCATTTTTCATGTCCTGTTTGTTGAAAAAAGTTGGGTCGCGTAACGTGCAACCAGCCCGGCCAGGTCGCCCGGTGAAGTTCGGATCCTGGCTGCCGGTGTTTTTCGAGCCTGCCTACCGCCGGCTGAGGCAGCCCGCATCACGCGGGTTCGATAACACAATTGTCATTTCTGAGAGGTCTCACTTTGTTTGCCTCGATAAAGTCGTCAAGGTCGTCGA
>NZ_JBTTIO010000057.1:0-5933 GCF_058323355.1 Thiogranum sp. | reverse complement strand
GCCATCCGAGTTGCCGGCCAGGACATTGAAGATCTGCCAGCGCAGCAGGTGTTGCGAATCGATGGCGGGATCCGTCGAGGCATTGTGCAGTAACTGATAGCAGTCTGCAAAGCTCGGGCCGCCGTAATCCTGGTATTTTTTCTCAAACCCGTAGCCAAGCGCCTGACAAAAGTCTTCCTGGTGCAGACGTTGCACTTCACCGCGCTCATCCCATACGCGGTCATAGCGCTCGATCTGCGCATAGAAACGCTTTTCAATGGAATGCAATTCGATGTCGACGACGGGTAACCCGATTTGTCTGGCAAGCAAGCTGGTAAACGTTTCATAGGCCGGCAGATGACGATAGTCCGTCAACTCGAATTTCAGGATATGACTGGTGGGTGCTTCGCCTTCGGGAAGAAAATAGTGACCATCCCGGATCAACACCGGGCATTTATCCTGAGCACCTGCCAATGATAGCCGGGGCCGTTTATCCTTCGGCAAGAATGCACAGATCTGGCCGCGCCGGGCAATCAGTTGAGCCAGTTCCTTGTCTGGTAGTGAGCGGTAACTTCGGTCGTCTGACGGGGTGCGCTCCACCGGCAGGATAGAGAGTGCGCCGGCGCACTCGCCGCCGATGGCGCGCAACAAGTCAAAATCGGTATTGGGGATTTTCAGATCACGAACAATGTGCTCGCGAACACCACCCTCGGGCAGCAGGTTGGCAAAAAAACGATGCGCAACACTGGCCTCACTCGAAAAGTCTTCTGTTGTGAGAGGGAGTGTAAGTGAGATGGCGAAGCCATTGTTATTGATCCAGTCTGGCTCATAACGAAACCCAATGGCGCCTACTGGATTTCGCCACAAGTATCCCACCAGGCGATCGTCAAACCAGACGCCGCTCTCGTCCATCCGTGAACTACGCGGCATAAGCACATCCGTGTGCAAAATTGAGTGCATCCGGTTCGATCATGATTTATCTGTTCCGGTTTTTGTACCACCCCTGGGTTGAACGATGACTTCCAGCCCCAGAGTCCGCAAAGCCTTCAGGACTTTCCCAATTTCGGCGGTCTCCTTGCCGCGTTCGAACTCGGACAGAAACCGTGTACTCAGGTTACCGAGTCCGGAGACCGTTTCGAGCGTCAACCCTTTACCTTTGCGGTGGGCGCGCACCAGATGGCCGAGGTCTTCAGTCGTCTGGATCCGCCCGTAAGAGATATCGTTCTTTGTCATCTTTATCAGCCCAGTAATTATACCGTACGGTAAAAATAGCACTGAATTTGGCGTGAATCAATAAAAATATCATGTACGTGATAAATATTGTATTATGGCGAGAGATAGTTAAGAATATATCACGTACAGGAAAATTTTTCCCTGTACCTGTCAGGACTGGGCGATATTTGTAAGCGAACTATCTCAATCTTTCGACAAGGAGGGGGGCTGTATGCCGTCGAGTCACTCACCAATCCGCGCCACCTTGGCCCGGCCGTACTTCACGATGTTCGTCATCTGACAGGGACTGCAATTTACCATCCTGACGATTATGCCGAGCCGCAACAACCCGACGATGCAATGAGACGTACCAATAGATTTGGCGTGCATTACCAGAGTGTCCGGACTGATGGTAAGTGTATCGGTGTGATGCGCCCCAGGGTCTTGTCGGGCACCATCCACTGGCGGGACTTACGTTACCACTACAATAAAAGTGAATGTGATAGGCTACTGAATTGGTGCCGAGGAGAGGACTTGAACCTCCACGGGGTTGCCCCCACTAGCACCTGAAGCTAGCGTGTCTACCAATTTCACCACCTCGGCAATATTGAATCGGTGGATCGCGAATATCGAGAGGCGCGCACTTTACCCCCCGTTATCAGGGTTGTCAATGGCGGCTATACCGGGAATGATCGGTCCCCCGATTTTCCTTTGTCCGCCAAACTGGTTAGCATGCCGCCATGAAAAAACGAAGCCGTAGCAATAAAACCTCCCCGAAAGATCCCTACGCCGAGCGCGAAGCCTCCAAATACAGCAGTCCGATTCCCAGCCGCGAATTCATTATGGCGCGGCTCGAGGAGGTCGGCCGCCTGATGACACGGGAAGAAATTGCCGAGAGTTTCGGCCTGACCAGTGAGGAAGACCTTGAGGCCTTGCGGCGGCGGTTGCGCGCCATGGAGCGTGATGGCCAGCTGTTGCGAAATCGCAAGGGGGGCTATGGCCTGGTCGACCGGATGGATATGGTGCGCGGACGCATCATTGCACACCCGGACGGTTTTGGTTTCCTGGTGCCGGAAGAGGGCGGTGACGATCTGTTCCTGTCGCCGCGGCAAATGCGCGGGGTCATGCACCGCGACCGGGTGGTGGCGCGGGTAACCGGCATAGACCGGCGCGGTCGCCGTGAGGGCGCCATTGTCGAGGTGCTCGAACGCTGTACGCACCGGGTGGTCGGGCGTATCTATTTCGAGAACGGTATCAGTCATGTCGTGCCGGACCACAAACGCCTGACGCACGATATTCTGGTACCGGCGGATCAGGTTGGCGGCGCGCGTCATGGCCAGTTTGTGACCGTTGAGATTATCGAACAGCCGAGCAAGCGTACCGGGCCGGTCGGTCGCGTGGTGGAGGTCATCGGCGATCACATGGCGCCGGGCATGGAAATCGATGTGGCAATTCGTGCGCACGAGTTGCCGCTGGAATGGCCGGATGCCGTCGAGGATGAAATACAGGACCTGTCCGACAAGGTATCGCCGGCCGCCAAACGCGGGCGCGTCGATTTGCGTGATACGCCGCTGGTAACGATAGACGGTGCCGATTCGCGTGATTTTGACGATGCTGTGTTCTGCAGCAAGACGCCCAAAGGCTGGCGTCTGCTGGTTGCTATCGCTGATGTGTCGCACTACGTGAAAAAAGGTACGGCACTGGATACCGAAGCCGAACAGCGTGGTAACTCGGTGTACTTCCCTGAACGCGTTATTCCGATGTTACCGGAAGTCCTGTCCAACGGCTTGTGTTCCCTGAACCCCGACGTCGATCGCCTGTGCATGGTGTGCGAGATGTATATCGATGCCGAGGGCAAGGTGATCCGTACACGCTTCATGGAAGGACTCATGCGTTCACATGCGCGGCTGACCTACAGTGAAGTGGCGGCCATGCTGGTGGACAGGGATACCGGGGTTCGTGCGAAATACAAACCGTTGCTCAAGCCGCTTGAAGAGCTGTACAACCTGTATAAGGTATTCCGCAAGCAGCGCGAGAAACGCGGCGCCATTGATTTCGAGACCACGGAAACGCGCATCGTGTTCGGCAAGGACCGCAAGATCGAGAAGATCGTGCCGGTGGTACGCAACGACGCGCACAAGATCATTGAGGAGTGCATGATTGCCGCCAACGTCAGTACGGCACGCTTCCTCAACCGGCACAAGTTGCCGACCCTGTACCGGGTACACGAAGGGCCGCAGGCCGACAAGCTGGCGGACCTGCGTGAATTCCTCTCCGAACTGGGATTGTCGCTGGGTGGTGGCGACAAGCCGCCCGCGTCCGAGTTTTCAAAATTACTGAAGAAGATCCAGAAACGCCCGGATGCTCATTTAATTCAGACGGTTATGTTGCGTTCACTGTCCCAGGCGCGTTACAGCCCGGAGAATATCGGTCACTTTGGCCTGTCCCGGAGCGAGTACCTGCACTTCACCTCGCCGATCCGTCGTTACCCGGATTTGCTGGTGCACCGTGCCATTCGTCACCATTTACGCACCGAAGCGCGTTATAAAAAACAAGGCAGGAAATCCGGCAAGGTCAATAGTGCCGAGTCGTTCGATTACAGCGTGGCAGACATGGCGGCGATTGGCGAGTACTGCTCCACGACCGAGCGGCGTGCCGACGATGCCACGCGCGATGCAATCGACTGGTTGAAGTGCGAGTACATGCTGGACAAGGTCGGTATGGAATATGACGGTATTGTCACCAGCGTGACCTCGTTCGGTATTTTTGTCGAGCTGAAGGAAATCTATGTGGAAGGGCTGGTGCATATCACCGCCCTGCAGAATGATTATTATCATTTTGACCCGGCCGGGCACCGCCTGCGCGGCGAACGCACCGGCCAGACCTACCGCCTTGGTGATGAAGTGAGGGTGCGTGTGGTGCGGGTTGACCTCGACGAGCGCAAGATGGATTTCGAGCTGCCCGGTGCGTCGGATGACGGCGGCAAGCCGCGTAGCAAGAGCAGGTCGAAGCACAAACGCAAGAGTCGCAACAAGACGAAGCCCGAGGTCAGGGAAGCAAAACCGGAAAACCGGCAGGAAGCGGGTAAAACGTCTGATGAAAGCTGTGACTAAACAAAAAAACGTAAACCAACGCGCCGGCGTGGTGGTCGTAGAAAACGTAGTTCAAGCAGGAGTAAGAAAAATGCATCTGATTCGTAACGCGATAATGGCTGTGCTGGTCATGACACTTGCCGCCTGTGCCGCAGACGACCCTAACCGACGCGCCAAGACAGGCGCTGTGGTTGGCGCCCTTGCCGGCGCCGTGATCGGTAAACAGATCAGCGGTGGCAAGAAGGGCGCGCTGGCCGGTGCCGTGGTGGGTGGCCTTGCCGGTGCCGCCACCGGTAATTACATGGACGAGCAGCAACGCGCCTTTGAAGCGGAACTTGCCGAGGAGCAGCGCCGCAATGATCTTGAAATCCGGCGTCTGCAGGATGAAAGCCTCAAGATCGATGTTTCCAGTGAAGTGTCGTTCGATTTTAACAGCGCCAGTCTGAAGCCGGCATTCCTTCCCACGCTCAACAAGGTGGCTGACATCCTTGTGCGCTACCCGAAAACAACGGTAACCGTGATCGGTCATACCGATAATATCGGTTCCGATGCCTATAACCAGCAGTTGTCCGAACGTCGTGCGCGCAGTGTGATGAATTATCTCATCGATCATGGCGTCGCGGCTTATCGTCTGAATGCCGTTGGCCGGGGAGAAACACAGCCACGAGCGACCAATGCGACAGAGGCGGGACGCCAATTGAATCGCCGTGTCGAGATCCTGGTACGCCCGATGACATCGGATGCCCACGCACCGGCGCCAGCTGCTGATCATCATGCGCCGCCTCCACCACCCGCCGATCATCATTCGCACTAAACCGGGCAGTACACGGCAGTTGCGCGCGCACCAGGCAGTCAGGCTGTGAAAAAAGCTGAACGGGTGTTCGGTCTGCACGCTGTGCGCAGCCTGCTGGAGCGCAACCCGGCGCGTATTTCGCTGTTGCTGGCGCTGGAAACCCGCCGTGACGCCCGCATGGATGAAATACTCGCGCTGGCCGACAAGGCCAATGTGCCGGTACGGCGTGTGGCGCGCCAGGAACTGGATGAGCGTGTCCCCGGTGTCACACACCAGGGCGTGCTGGCGGAAACCGGTGGTGCGCCGGGCCTGGGCGAACACGATCTGCCGGCCTTCATTGAATCGCTGGGCCGGCCACCGTTTCTGCTGATTCTCGACAGTGTGCAGGACCCGCACAACCTCGGCGCCTGTCTGCGCAGCGCCGATGCGGCGGGTGTCGATGCCGTCATTATCCCAAAGGACAAGTCCGCGCCGCTGAACGCCACCGTGCGCAAGGTGGCCTGTGGTGCTGCGGAAACCATACCCGTTGTAAGGGTGACCAATCTGGCCCGCACCCTGCGCGCACTGCGCGATGCCGGTGTGTGGATCTACGGCGCCGCCGGTGAGGCGGAAACCTCGCTCTACGACACAGACCTGAGCGGGCCGCTGGCACTGGTGCTGGGTGGTGAGGGCAAGGGCCTGCGGCGTCTCACGCGCGAGCACTGTGATGGCCTGTTGTCCATCCCGCTGGCCGGCTCGGTCAGTAGCCTGAATGTCTCGGTCGCCACCGGCATCTGCCTGTTCGAAGCACAACGCCAACGTTTCAATGGGGTCAGACGCGATTGGATTTTATTAAAAAGAAACCCGACGGACGCCCT
>NZ_JBTTIO010000056.1:0-48881 GCF_058323355.1 Thiogranum sp. | reverse complement strand
GAAACGGTCTATGAGGTTATCCTGGCGCAGCACCTGCGGGAGAATCCCTGATGAAGAACGGGATCAACCGTACTGTGAATCGCCTTGTTGAGTAAATTTTCTCTCCTTTGCGCGCTTGGCGGCTTGGCGAGAGTCCATAATCAGCTTGAATTACCCACAAATATTTCTGAAGAGCCAAACAAATTAACCCCGTCATTTCGCACTCCTTGCGTTAACGTGTAACAATCATCGTCGCCTGGTCATATCCAGTTTTCAAGATCACAAATGCAGCGAAACCTGATAGAATCTCGACTGTTTTGGGCCTGTAGCTCAGTTGGTCAGAGCAGGGGACTCATCAAAATGGTGCGTCCACACAGAAATGTGCGGAATGAACGGGATGAATTCAGGGGAACCTCATCAGTCAGGCTGGTGGCAACCCTGAGCCAAGCCGAAGGTATACCTTCGGAAGGTGCAGAGACTACCTGGGGACTGGAAACCGCAAGGTTGCCGAAGTGTCCTTAATAACAGGCAAGAGCGTCCCGCGCCCTAACAACCCGGTTGAGGGTGATGAGATAGTCCACTCCTGATGGAAATATCAGGGTACAGTGAATCCCTTGGTCCCAGGTTCGAGTCCTGGCGGGCCCACCAACTCCATCCCTTCTTCAGCATTACGCAGAAATGGGCGATACTCCTGCAAAGACAAGCTTTATTCAGACATGACGAGGCGAAGAACAACATGAGTAATGAAGCCCCCCTGATCAGTGATGACCCGATGTATCGCCTGCTACGCGAAGGCGCAGTGGAGGAATTCAATACCCGGCGTGCCGCAGGCGAAGCCTGTGACTTGCGTGGCTGCGATTTCCGCACTCTGGATCTGCGCAAGCTGGACGCCACTGACCTGGATCTGCGTGACGCCTATTTCCGCCAGACAGACCTTCGCGGTGTTGACCTGTCAAATGCCAACCTCGAAGGCGCCAGCATCAACGCAGCAAAGATCTCCGGCGCCTATTTTCCGCCGCAGCTGAGCGCGGAAGAACTGATGCTGTCGCTGACACATGGCACGCGTATGCGTTACCGGAAAGACTAGTCACGGTCCAGCCACTCAACATAGCCTGCATACCAGAAAATCGAGTCCGACAAACGCGCCCTGACCTGCTCCAGGTGTGCCGTTACTGCATCGCGCAGCTTTTTGTCTTTTCGTAAATCGTCCAGTGTCAGTGTCATGCCTGTTATCACGGCTGTCGCTGACGGCAGTGGATTGTCATCCAGCGCCAGCTTGCCGTCCAGCATGGGAATCAGCGGCGCATCCGTCTCAAGCCAGCGGCCCTTTTGGTAGAACCGTTGCCAGGCCATGCGTACCAGCCGGCTGGCGAGCTGAGTGTGGCTTTTATCGCCACTGACACGCCCCCAGTCCTGCAAGCCCTTCGCCACCAGCGCATAGTCCTGCAGTGCGCCATCTGCCAGCACGCTCCCTGCATCCATAGCACGCACCAGGCGATCACCATTCCACAATGTGGTGGCAAGGTAGTTGGCAAGCTGCTCACCGTGGCGACGGTAGGCTTTTCCACCACCTGCTTCAACGGCATCCGCCAGCGCGCTCAGCGCCAGGCCATTCCATGCCGCCAGGCCCTTGCTGTCTGCGGGCAGGGAACGCCCTGCACGGGCTTTCAGTAGTTTGCTGCGTATCGCATCGAGACGTTTTTTCAATACGGCAACAGGTTGCCCGGTTTGCTTCGACAACCCGGCTTCCGTTAGCTGCCAGCGCGGCAACTTGCCCCACGCTGACTTCGAAACACCGGTTTCAAACCAGGCTTTCTTCGCCAGCTTCAGCTCATCGCCTGACAGCACCTTTTTGAGCGCCTCATCTGTCCACAGGTAGTAAGCCCCCTCTCTGCCGTGTTCGTCCACGGCGGAGAAGCTGCTGATGAAATAATTTTCCCGCCACATTTCACGCAACATAAAATCAAGTGTTTCAAAGGCCGTATCCCGGTAAACTTGCGCGTCAAAATCACTGGCAGCCCGCAGGTAAAGCGACACCAGCCGGGCATTGTCATAGAGCATTTTTTCATAGTGCGGCGTGTGCCAGCCCGGGTCCACGACATAGCGGAAGAAGCCGCCACCGACAAGATCGTGCATGCCTTGCGTGGCCATGTTGTCCAGTGTCAGACGCAGGAACTCATCGACATCGCCCTGTGCCTTGATACGACCGCGCGCATGCAGCAGGGCGCTTAACTGCGGGGTCATCGGGAACTTGTTCTGCTCGCCAAAACCACCGGACAAGTCATCCATTAATCGGCTGGCCTGTTCGACAAACCTGGGCGCCATTGGCGTATGTGGCACAGCCTGCTGTGTGTCGGGACGGCGTATTTCACGCCATTCCACCAGTGCGTCTTCCGCGATACGCCGCAATTCATCCGGCTCACTTTGCCAGCGTTCCTGCATCTGTTTCAGTACGGCAAGAAAACGGTCCCTGGGTAAATAGGTCATCCCCAGCATCGGGTAGCCTTCCGGCGTCAGGAAGACATTCAGCGGCCAGCCGGCACGGCCACGGGTGAGCTGTACGAATTCAATCAGGTGACTGTCGAGTGCCGGATTGAGTTCGCGGTCAACCTTGACCGGAATAAAATACCTGTTGAGAAATTCTGCTACCTGCGGATCCTGGTAGCTTTCACGCTGCATGACGTGACACCAGTGGCAGGAAAAATAGCCGCTGGAGATAAACAATGGCCGGTCCAGTTTCTTCGCCAACTGCACAGCGTCTTCCCCCCACACCTGCCAGTGCACGGGGTCATTGCCATGCATGGCGAGATAGGGAGAGGGATGATCGCTCAGGCGATTGGCGAATGGCGCCTGCCCCGCCATTGCGAGGGGGCTTGCAACGAGCACCACCAGGAACCACAAACACCCTTTACGCATGCGTACCTTCCTTGCAGAGATGAACCGATGTAAGCGTCTTGCTGGAGGGCTTACTTTTCGTCGTTCTCGTAACGATCCAGTTCTTTCTCCATTTCATCGTCTTTCAGCGGCTCATCTGTCATGGGCGGCTCGTACTCCTCGTGCGAACGCTCCGGACCCGGCTTGAAGCGTTCCGACATGAATACGCCTATTTCAAACAACAGCCACATGGGAATAGCCAGCAGCGTTTGCGAAATGATATCCGGCGGGGTCAGCAGCATACCCACAATAAACGCGGCAACGATAATATAGGGCCGTTTCTCTCGCAGTGTTTTGGGCGTTACCACACCGCTCCACACCAGCAACACCGTCGCCACCGGCACCTCAAAGGCCAGCCCGAATGCAAAAAACAGGGTCAGGACAAAATCCAGGTAACGACTGATGTCTGTCATGACCTCCACGCCTTCGGGCGCCGATTTGGTCAGGAAGCCAAACACCAGCGGAAACACGACAAAGTAGGCAAACGCCGCGCCCAGGTAAAACAACACCGTGCTCGACACCATCAGCGGCATGACACGCTGCTTTTCGTGCTGGTAAAGCCCTGGCGCCACAAAGGACCAGGCCTGGTAAAGGATATAGGGCATGGCGGCAAAGATGGCGACCACCATGGCCAGCTTGAACGGGGTAAAGAACGGCGAAGCGACCTCAATCGCAATCAGCGAACTGTTTTCCGGAAGGTGTGCCGTGAGTGGCCCGGCCAGTTGCGTGAACAGCCAGTTGGCGAAAGGCATGAGCGCGAGGAAAATCACTATGACCACCAGCACTACGCGCAGCAGGCGGTCGCGCAACTCGATCAAATGCGCAACGAAAGGCAGCTCTGCCTCTTCATCCGGTGGCTGGGGATTATCCGTTTGCGTCATTCGACTTGTGCGTTACAGCGACGGGTGGCTCAGGGTCGGGGGATGCGGGCTTTTCCTCACCCTGTGCTTCCAGTCCGTGTTTGGCATCCAGAATGGTTTGTTTGGTGTCTTCTATGATTTCGTACAACGATTCGCTGTTGGCCTGTTTGGCCAGCGCTTTCCTGAGTTCATCCGCGGCAATTTCACGGTCGATGTCCGCTTTTACGCCAGACACAAAACGCCGTGCGCGCCCGACCCACAGACCGGCCGTGCGCGCCAGCCCTGGCAGGCGTTCCGGCCCTACGACCAGAAGCGCCACCACGCCGATTACTGCAAGTTCCCAGAAGCCAATATCGAACATGCGCGGTCAAGACTGGCTCAGACTTTTTCCTGTTTCTTGGAGGTCACTTCGCCGTCAATGATGTGGCCGGCATTCTTGCCTTCCAGCTTTTCGTCGCCGCCCGGCTGATCGTCTTCCTTCATGGCCTTGCGGAAGCCCTTGATGGCGCCACCCAGATCACCGCCAATGTTGCGCAAACGCTTGGCGCCAAACAACACCAACACAATGGCGAGAATAATCAACAGCTGCCAAATACTGATACCCATAATGTTCTCCTGGAACCCAATCAGGCCGGGACTGGCCTATTTCTGTTCTCTTGCTGCCTTTTCATCCAGACCCGACAGACCAAAGCGGCGCTCCAGCTCGTTAAGCACCTGATCGGGGCCAAGCCCCTGGTGCGCCAGCAATACAAGACTATGAAACCACAAATCCGCCATTTCATAAACCAGCTGGTCGGCATCGCCGCCCTTTGCCGCAATTACGGTCTCGGTGGCTTCTTCACCGATTTTTTTCAGAATACTGTCCAGACCCTTGCTGTAAAGACTTGCAACATAGGACGAATCCGGCGCTGCCTGCTTGCGCTGTTCCAGCACTTCAGCCAACTGGCGAAGGATTTCGTCTGACATATCAGGATTTCCCGTAGATATCCGAGGGATCTTTCAACACCGGTTCAACGGTTTTCCAGCGCCCGCCTTCGAGTCTCTGGTAAAAACAACTGCGCCGCCCGGTATGACAGGCTATCCCGCCCTTTTGTTCGATTTGCAGGTTGATCACGTCATTATCGCAATCCAGGCGGATTTCCTTCACCACCTGCTGGTGACCGGATTCCTCGCCCTT
Source organism: Thiogranum sp. (assembly GCF_058323355.1). Classification (NCBI taxonomy): domain Bacteria; kingdom Pseudomonadati; phylum Pseudomonadota; class Gammaproteobacteria; order Chromatiales; family Ectothiorhodospiraceae; genus Thiogranum; species Thiogranum sp. The sequence goes on along the minus strand of NZ_JBTTIO010000056.1, from coordinate 43,931 downwards.
GTGCCAGAGCTTTTGACGGGAACGCGACCAGTATACGGCATGACCGGTCTCGGCGGTCAGGCGCAGCGCCTCTTCGTTCATCCACGCGAACATCAGTACCTTGCCATCTTCGGCATCCTGGGCGATGACCGGTACCAGCCCGTCATCGGTCCACGCGATTGCATCCAGCCATTGTTCTGACATGCCGTTTTTTACCTGTATAAACCTGACGCGCAAGCGTCTGAATCCTTCCCTGCTGCGCTAGAGGCGCATTTCAATACCCTGGCTGGCCATGTGCTGCTTGGCCTCGGCAATCGTATATTCACCAAAGTGGAAAATACTCGCTGCCAGTACGGCATCCGCATGGCCCTGCAACACACCTTCGGCAAGGTGATCCAGGCTACCGACACCGCCGGATGCGATCACCGGCACATCGACTGCGTCGCTGACGGCACGGGTCAGCGCCAGGTCAAAACCGTTTTTGGTGCCATCACGATCCATACTGGTGAGCAGGATTTCCCCGGCGCCATATTCCACCATGCGTACCGCCCACTCGATGGCATCGATACCGGTTGATTTGCGACCGCCGTGGGTGAAAATTTCCCAGTGTATTTTCCCGGTCTTTGCACCATCGGCCACCTGCCTGGCATCGATAGCCACCACGATACACTGCGAACCAAACTGGTCTGCGGCCTCGCGCACAAAATCCGGGTTGAACACCGCAGCGGTATTGATGCCGACCTTGTCAGCACCGGCATTGAGCATACGGCGGATATCCGCCGGCTCGCGAATACCGCCGCCCACGGTCAATGGGATAAACACTTCACCCGCCACCTGCTCGACGACATGCACCATGGTGTCTCGCTGTTCGTGGCTGGCGGTAATATCGAGGAAGGTGATTTCGTCTGCACCTTGCTGGTCGTAGCGCCGGGCGATCTCTACCGGATCACCGGCATCGCGGATATCCACGAACTGCACGCCCTTGACGACGCGGCCGTTATCCACATCCAGGCAGGGAATAATACGTTTCGCCAGTGACACGAACTACCCGTCGACCAGCTTCTGCGCTTCAACCAGGTCAACGGTACCTTCATACAGTGCCCGGCCGATAATGGTACCTATGATGCCTTCGTCCGCAACGGCCTGAATCGCCTTGATGTCATCGAGGTTACTGATACCACCGGATGCAATCACGGGAATACTGATCGTGGCGGCCAGCTTTGCGGTTGCCTCCACGTTCACCCCCTGCATCATGCCGTCACGGCTGATATCGGTATAGATAATGGCTTCCACACCATCGCGCTCGAAACGCTGCGCCATGTCGATCACATCGTGGTTGGAGAGTTTCGACCAGCCATCGATGGCCACCTTGCCATCCCTCGCATCGAGACCAACAATAATATGCCCGGGGAATTCCAGGCACAGGTCATTGATAAAGTGCGGCGCACTGACGGCCCTGGTGCCGATAATGACATATTGCACACCGGCATCCAGGTACAACTGCACCGTATCTTCGTCGCGAATACCGCCACCGACCTGGATTGGCACATCGGGAAACGCCTCGGCAATACGATGCACCACATCGGCATTGACCGGCTGCCCGGCAAACGCGCCGTTCAGATCGACCAGGTGCAAGCGCTTCGCACCGGCGTCGACCCAGCGTTTTGCCATGTCCAGCGGATCGTCCGCAAAAATTGTTTCATCTTCCATTCGACCCTGGCGCAGGCGCACGCACTTGCCATCCTTGAGGTCGATTGCAGGAATCAGCAACATGTCCCCACCCTCGTGTTATCAATAAACATCATACCGCATTAACTGCCCTGTCCATCCCAGCGGCTGAAGTTGCGCAGCAGCGTCAATCCGGCGTGCTGGCTCTTCTCCGGGTGGAACTGTACCGCAAACAGGTTTTCACGGGCCAGCGCACAACAAAATGTACCGCCATAATCCGCAACACCCACACAGTCTTCAGGCTCGGCGGGCACCGCGTAGTAGCTGTGGACAAAATAGAAGCGGCTGCGCTGGTCAATATCCTGCCATAGCGGGTGCGCCTGCTGGTGTACCTGGTTCCAGCCCATATGCGGCACCTTGAGCTTCACGCCGTCAGCGTTGAGCGAATCGCTGAAACGCCGCACTTCGCCCTTGATCAGCCCCAGGCATTTCACCCCGTTATTTTCTTCACTGTGCTCCAGCATGGCCTGCATGCCCAGACAGATGCCCAGCAGCGGCTTGCTGGCAGCAACCTCGCGGATCACCTGGTCCAGCCCGCGGCGCAGTAACGCCTCCATACAGTGCCCGATACCGCCAACACCGGGGAAAATCACCCGCTCGGCCGCCAGAATTTCCTCTGCAACGGATGTGACGCGCACCCGGGTATCTCCCGCGACGTGTTCCACCGCCTTGGCGATGGAGTGCAGGTTACCCATTTCATAATCAATGATTGCGATGGTAGACATGGCGTACAGAAGCTTGCCGACGCGGCGCTGGAATTTTCCCGGCTACAGGCTCCCCTTGGTGGAGGGCATCATACCCGCCATGCGTGGATCCGCCTCGGCCGCCATGCGTACAGCGCGCCCAAACGCCTTGAATACGGTTTCAGCCACGTGGTGTGCATTGTCGCCACGCAGGCAATCGATATGCAGCGTCGCCCTGGCGTGACTTGTAAAGCCTTGAAAAAACTCATGAAAAAGATCCACGTCGAAATCACCGATGCGCCCGCGGGCAAAGCTGACGTGATATTCCAGCCCCGGCCTTCCGGAAAAATCGATCACCACGCGCGACAGCGCCTCGTCGAGCGGCACGTAGGCGTGCCCGTAACGACGAATACCTTTTTTATCGCCCAGCGCTTCGCTGAAGGCCTGTCCCAGCGCAATACCGATATCCTCCACGGTGTGGTGGGCATCGATGTGCAAATCCCCTTTTGCCTGTACGGATATATCCAGCAGGCCGTGGCGGGCAATCTGGTCCAGCATGTGCTCCAGAAAGGGGACACCGGTGTCGAATTCGGATTTGCCGGAGCCGTCCAGATCGAGTTTTACGCCAATCTGCGTCTCCAGGGTATCGCGCTGAATCTGCGCTGTTCTCGCCGTCATGATCAGGGTTTCGTTACCGTTGCTCGGAATGACTCGAATCCTATCTGAAATCGCGCAGTTAGAGAACCATTGTTTATGTATTAGTGGTTGCCGACAGGCGGAATTTTTGCACATAATGCGTACCTATGCTCATGCAGGTCGCGCTATGCCCACCCGAAAGCAGGAAAAGGTTGTTTCCCTGAAAGAAATCAAGGTTGCCTGCCAGGAGTGCAGCCTGAACGAGATCTGCCTGCCGGTTGGTATCGATGAAGAAGACATGGAGCGGCTGGATGCCATCATTGACCGCAAACGCCCGCTGGCGCGCGGCGATCAGCTGTTCCAGGTTGGCGACCGCTTCCGCTCACTGTTTGCGGTACGCTCCGGCTCGCTGAAGACCTACGCCACATCGGAAGACGGTCAGGAACAGGTGATGGGCTTTCACCTGCCCGGCGAGCTGGTCGGACTGGACGCCATTGCCAACGACACCCACCCACTCGCCGCCAAGGCGCTGGAAACCACCAGTGTCTGCGAAATACCCTTTGATCAGCTTGAAGCACTGAGTAACCGGTTACCGGATTTGCAACGCCAGATGCTGCGCGTCATGAGCCAGGAAATTCACAATGACGAGCAGAATATGCTCACACTCGGCCAGCGCTCGGCCGAGGAACGGCTCGCCGCCTTTCTGATCAGCCTCTCCAACCGCTACCGGCGGCGTGGCTTTTCAGCCACCCAGTTCAACCTGACCATGTCCAGAAGCGATATTGGTAACTACCTGGGGCTTGCGCTGGAAACTGTCAGCCGCCTGTTCACCCGCTTCCAGAACGAAGGCCTGCTGAAAGTCGAACGCCGCAGTATTGAACTGCTGGATCGCCAGCGCCTGTGCCATTTCTCCAGCGCCAACTGCTACGGCGACAACCCAACGCCTGACACCTGATCGCTCCGGAAACGCCCCCAGGGTGACGCAGACTTGATCTGCGTCAATGCCTGTTACGTCACACTCCCGCAAAGTACGCCTCAACCCCGCATGTCTACAGAGGAGTACAACAATGGGTACCTTGAAGAAAACCGTGATCGGCGTCGCCCTGGTCAGCAGTCTCGCTTCCATGCCACTCATGGCTTACGAAACAGGTGATTTTGTCGCCCGGGTTGGCTGGGCACACCTGGCACCGAATGATGATGCCGATGCTTTTTCCGGCATCCCCTCTCCCGCCACCACCGTCAGCGTTGAGGATTCCGATACGCTCGGTGTGTCCTTTACCTATATGTTCACCGATAACATCGGCCTGGGTGTACTTGGCGTGTGGCCGTTCACGGTAGACATCAAGGGCGACAAGGGCGCACTGGCCGGCGCCGGCAAGGTCGCCGACACCAAGGCATTACCGCCAACCTTTACACTCCAGTATCACTTCAATTCCGGTTCGAGCCTGCACCCCTATGTCGGCGCCGGTATCAACTACACCTATTTCTGGGATGAAAACACCAATGGCGCATTGAACGGCACCCAGCTCGATCTCGATGACAGTTTTGGTCTCGCCGCCGAAGCCGGCCTGGATTACGACCTCGGCAACGATACGCTGATCAGCGCGCAGGTCTGGTACGCGAAGATCGGCACCACGGCAAAATCGTCTGCCGCCGGCAAGGCGGATGTCGATATCGACCCCTGGGTCTTCATGCTGGGCGTCGGCAAGAAGTTCTGAAGTCACTGCAGGCGTGGCGAGAACCGCCACGCCTGTTTTCGTCCAATCTTTCTCTAGACAACAGGAAACGCTATGGACTCACAGACCACTTACAACTACAAGGTCGTGCGCCAGTTTGCCGTGATGACCATCGTGTGGGGCATCGTCGGTATGCTGGTCGGCGTCTTTATAGCCGCAGAACTGGTATGGCCGCAGCTGAACATGGACATTCCCTGGCTGACGTTCAGCCGCCTGCGTCCGCTGCATACCAATGCCGTTATTTTTGCATTTGGCGGCTCGGCACTGTTTGCGACGTCGTACTATGTCGTGCAACGCACCTGCCAGACACGCCTGTTTGGCGACAAGCTGGCGGCCTTCACCTTCTGGGGCTGGACACTGGTTATTCTACTGGCCGCCATCACCCTGCCGCTGGGCATTACCACCAGCAAGGAATACGCAGAGCTGGAATGGCCGATTGATATCCTCATCACCGTGGTCTGGGTGTCATATGCCATTGTGTTTTTTGGCACCATCATGAAACGTCGCGTCAAGCACATTTATGTCGCCAACTGGTTTTTCGGTGCGTTCATCCTGACCGTTGCCGTGCTGCACATTGTAAACAGCGCGGCCATCCCGGTGAGCCTGACCAAGTCCTATTCAGTATACCCGGGCGCCATCGACGCCATGGTGCAGTGGTGGTATGGCCATAATGCCGTGGGCTTCTTCCTGACAGCCGGTTTCCTCGGCATGATGTATTACTTCGTGCCCAAACAGGCGGGACGCCCGGTGTACTCCTACCGTTTGTCAGTGGTGCACTTCTGGGCGCTGATCTCGACCTACATGTGGGCCGGACCGCACCACCTGCACTACACGGCATTGCCAGTGTGGGCGCAGTCACTGGGCATGGTGTTCTCGCTGATCCTGCTGGCGCCCTCCTGGGGCGGCATGATCAACGGCATCATGACCTTGTCCGGCGCCTGGCACAAACTGCGCGACGATCCGATCCTCAAGTTCCTGATCGTGTCACTGTCTTTCTACGGCATGTCCACCTTTGAAGGCCCGATGATGGCGATCAAGACAGTCAACGCACTGTCCCACTACACCGACTGGACCATTGGCCACGTTCACTCCGGCGCGCTGGGCTGGGTCGCCATGGTCTCTATCGGCTCGATCTACTTCCTGATCCCGAAGCTGTTCGGGCGTGAGCAGATGTATTCCATCAAGCTCATCGACTGGCACTTCTGGATGTCGACCATCGGCGTGGTGCTGTACATCGTCGCCATGTGGATCTCCGGCATCATGCAGGGCCTCATGTGGAGGGCTGTCAATGACGACGGCACACTGACCTACAGCTTTGTCGAATCACTGGAGGCCATGTACCCGTACTACTTTGTCCGCTTCCTGGGTGGCGCGCTGTTCCTCTCCGGCATGCTGGTGATGGCCTACAACGTTATCAGGACGGTTTCCGGTGCAAAGCCTGTCGATGCACCTGTCCTGCAGACGGCATGAACGAGGAGAATTGTCATGAGTCATGAAGTCGTGGAAAAAAATATCGGTCTGATGGCGGTGCTGATCCTGCTGGTCATCAGTGTTGGCGGGCTGGTCGAAATCGTCCCGCTGTTCTTTGTGAAGAGCACAACGGAACCTGTTGAAGGCCTGAAACCCTACACCGCCCTGCAACTGGAGGGGCGCGATATCTACGTGCGTGAAGGCTGTTACCTTTGCCACTCACAGATGATCCGCCCGTTCCGTGCCGAGACCGAACGTTATGGCCACTACTCGGTAGCGGGTGAGTTCGTGTACGACCATCCCTTCCAGTGGGGTTCCAAGCGTACCGGCCCGGACCTGGCGCGCGTCGGTGGCCGTTACAGTGATGACTGGCACCGGGTTCACCTCATGAACCCCCGCGATGTGGTGCCGGAATCCAATATGCCGGGCTTCCCCTGGCTGGCGGAAAATGCACTGGACGGCAAGCTGATCAAAAAGAAAATGCGCGTGATGAATACGCTCATCAGCGCCACCTGTAACGGCTGCGAGACTTACAGCGATGCAGAAATCGACAAGGCTCCCGAAACGCTCAAGGGCAAGACCGAACTCGATGCACTGATCGATTACCTGCAAGTGCTCGGCACCGCCATTTCATCCCGGAGGTAAGCGCCATGGATCTCAATACATTGCGTGGAATCACTACCGTGCTGGCATTGATTGCTTTCCTGGCCGTGTGGGTCTGGGCCTGGAGCAACAAGCGCAAGCAAGCCTTCGACGAGGCAGCCAACCTGCCGTTCGCCGATGACAGTAACCTGGAACCAAAGGATGCAAGCCATGAATGAAGCAAACCTTGCACAGGATTTCGCCTTCACCAGTGAATTCTGGAGTGGCTGGATCATTGTTCTGACACTGGCCAATATCCTCGCCTGCTGGTGGCTGATACGCTGGACCGCCAAACGCCGCGCCGGTGAAGCCGCCGAAGGCGATACCACCGGACACACCTGGGACGAGACACTGGCCGAGTACAACAACCCGTTGCCACGCTGGTGGCTGTGGATGTTCTATATCACCCTGATCTTCAGCCTGGTCTACCTGGTACTGTACCCGGGGCTGGGTAGTTTCCGTGGTGTACTGAACTGGACCCAGCAGAGCGCCTACGCGAAGGAGATGGAGGCGGCGGATGCCAGGTTTGGCCCGCTGTTCGCGAAATTTGCCGCGAAACCCATCCCGGAACTTGCCCGGGACCCGGCGGCATTGCGCATTGGTGAACGCCTGTTCGTCAACTACTGCGCCAGCTGTCATGGCTCGGATGCCGGCGGCGCCATTGGCTTCCCCAGCCTGCGTGATAACGACTGGTTGTACGGCGGCACGCCTGAAGCCATTACCACCACCATTCTTGACGGCCGCAGCGGCACGATGCCCGGCTGGAAAGCCGCGCTGGGTGAACAGGGTGTCAAGGAAGTCGCTGCGTACGTGATCAGTCTCAGCGGGCGTGACGCCGATGCCGCACTGGTCAGTGCCGGACAACAACGTTTCGCCACCTACTGTGCCGCCTGCCACGGTGCTGACGGCAAGGGCAACCAGGCGCTGGGGGCACCCAACCTGACCGATAACATCTGGCTGTATGGCGGTTCTGCGGGAGCCATCCGCAAGACGATTGCCGAGGGGCGTACCGGCCGCATGCCTTCGCACCGCAACTTCCTGGGTGAAGACAAGGCGCACCTGCTGGCCACCTATATCTACAGCCTGTCACAGGAGAAACACTGAACTCATGCCGGCTGGGCCCGCAAGACCTGCTCAACCCACATCCCGCCCGGAACAGCACGGACAGGAAGGTTCCGGGCAGGATGAGATGTACGCCAGCCACAAGAAAGTCTATCCGCGTGAGGTCCACGGCACATTTGCCAGACTCCGCACCCTGGGCGTGGTGGTATTGCTGGGTCTGTTCTACGGCATCGCCTGGTTACCCTGGGATGGCCATCAGGCCGTCCTGTTCGACCTCCCGGCACGCAAGTTCTATATCTTCGGACTGACCTTCTGGCCGCAGGACTTCTTCTACTTTGCCTGGCTACTGGTTATTGCCGCGCTGTCGCTGTTCTTTTTCACGGCACTGGCCGGGCGCCTGTGGTGCGGTTATGCCTGTCCGCAGACGGTATGGACCGAGGCCTTCATGTGGATCGAACGCAAGATTGAAGGCACTCGCAACCAGCAGATCAAACTCGACAAAAGCAAGCTGACGCCCGTCAAGATTCGCACCAAGGCGCTGAAACATTTTATCTGGATCAGCTTCTCGTTGTTTACCGGCTTCACCTTCGTCGGCTATTTCACGCCTGTCCGTGAACTGACCGTGGAAGCCATGAATTTCAACCTTGGCCCCTGGGAAACTTTCTGGGTGTTCTTTTACGGCTTCGCCACCTATGGCAACGCCGGCTGGCTGCGTGAACAGGTGTGTATTTACATGTGCCCCTATGCACGCTTCCAGAGCGCCATGTTCGACAGGGACACGCTGGTCATTTCCTACGACGAAGCCCGCGGCGAACCACGCGGCTCTCGCAAGCGCAATGTCGACCCGGTCAGCCTCGGACTGGGTGACTGTGTCGATTGCACGCTGTGCGTACAGGTATGCCCCACCGGCATTGATATCCGTGACGGCCTGCAATACCAGTGTATCGGCTGCGCGGCCTGTATCGACGCCTGTGATGATGTCATGGACAAGATGGGCTATGCGCGTGGCCTGATTCGCTATACCACGGAAAATGCCATGGCAGGCCTGAAGACCCACCTGCTGCGTCCGCGTATTATTATGTACTCCATCGTGCTGGCAGCACTGACGACAGGCCTGGTATACGCCATTACCGTGCGCATGCCGCTGGAGCTGGATATTATCCGTGACCGTAACAGCCTGTACCGGGAAACCGTGGACGGGCTGGTGGAAAATGTCTACACGCTTAAACTGATCAACATGGACGACAAGGCGCATACTTTCCGGGTCAGCAGCTCGGGACTGGAAGGCATGCAGCTCAACATGGAATTACCGGTCGTGGAAGTCCCCGCCGGTGAGGTACGCAACCTGCCGGTATCGATACGGATTGACCCGATCGTGCTGGAACGCACTGCAAATACCATCGAATTCACATTACAGGCCCTGGACGATCCGTCACTGTCACGTACAGAAACCGCGCGCTTCCTTGGCCCGGTCATAAGGTAGACACCATGCAGCAAGCAGCAAACATTGACCCGACCCCCTGGTACCGTAAAGCCTGGCCCTTGCTGTTGTTCATTCCACCGGTCGGCGCAGTGATTGGCGGTATACTGACCATCGTGCTTGCCATCCACAGTCCGAATGCACTGGTTGTCGATGACTATTACAAGGAAGGCCTGGCCATCAACCAGCAGAAGCACCGCATCGAAGCAGCCAGGCAGCAGCAACTTGACGCCCTGCTGCGCAGCGATGGCAGCCGGCTTGAACTGACACTCAGGCGTCATGAGAAAACAGCGGACGAGACATTATCGCTCCAGTTCATTCACGCAACACGTGCCGAGCTGGATCGCAATATTCAGATGAAACGGGCAGGTAACGGGAAATACGTCGCCCCCACACCTGCGCTACCGGCCGGTGTCTGGTATCTTCGTCTCCGACCCGCCGACAAACGCTGGGAAATACGTGCCCGCGTACAGAGCGGAAAGCGGTTCCAGGTGCGCCTGAGTTCGGACGAACTCTGAAAGCACCCGGAATACCGAAAAGGAGGAGCACATGTCGGACATACCCCGTATTCAACGTATCATCGCCGTGTTGTGGCCGTCTTTCCTGACGTCCGGTATTGCCACCGGCGCTTTCTTCACGTTGTTCGACCCGCTGGACCTGATCCACATCGCCGGCCTGCCCGCGATGAGCCGCATGGGCGCCTACAGCACTGGATTCTTCCTGTTCTGGCTCCTGACCGCCGGGACCTGCGCACTGACCTGCTACTTCCAGAGGCCCTGCCACAACACCAACAACAACGGGGTCAGCCGGGCCTGACCTGCAACCAGAAGGTCACCGGGCCATCGTTCACCAGGCCCACCTGCATGTCGGCGCCAAATTGCCCGGTTTCCACCTGCGGGTGCCTGATGCCGGCCTGCTCAACAAGGTAGTCAAACCACTTCCTGCCCTGTTCCGGTGAAGCCGCCTGGCTGAAACCGGGCCGACGCCCGCGTGAAGTATCCGCCGCCAGCGTAAATTGCGGCACCAGCAGCAGGCCACCGCCGACCTCGCTCAGCCCCAGGTTCATACGGCCCTCGGCATCGCTGAACACCCGGTAGCCCAGCAGGCGCTCCAGCAGGCGGTCTGCCTGCAGGGCGCAGTCGCCACGTTCCACACCAATCAACACCAGCAGGCCGGTACCGATGCTGCCGACACGTTTCCCCTCAACATCGACCCAGGCTTCGGTTGTACGCTGTAACAGGGCTATCACGACAGCTGCCCGGCAAAATCGTCTGTGGCTTCCAGTAACGCATCCGCGATGGCCGGTTCCCCGGCTGAATGCCCGCTTGCCGGGATAATGCGCAATTCCGCCCCCGGCCATGCGCGATGCAGGGCAAAGGCCTGGTCGACCGGGCACACCACGTCATAGCGGCCGTGGATGATACGACCGGGGATGCCCGCGAGGCGTCCTGCATCCTCGATAATCCGGTCAGGGCGGATAAAGGCATCATGAACGAAATAGTGACATTCGATACGCGCCATGCTCAACGCAATATGGCTGTCGGCAAAGTGCCGCACCAGTGATGGCTGACGCTGGAGCGTCGAAGTCGTGCCTTCCCAGACCGACCAGGCGCGCGCGGCGGCCAGACGTCGCACTTCATCGTCGCCGGTCAGCAGCGTGTAGTAGGCCTGCACCAGCCTGTCACGGCGTGCCGGAGGCACGGGCGCGATAAAATCCTGCCAGGCCTCCGGAAACAGCCGCGATGCACCCTGCTGGTAAAACCAGTCGATGTCCTGCCGGCGACACAGAAAAATACCTCGCAGCACCAGCGCCAGCACGCGCGCCGGAAATGCCTGTGCGTACAACAAACCGAGCGTGGATCCCCAGGAACCACCAAACAGCATCCACTGCCCGATATCGAGGTGCTCACGAATACGTTCCATATCGTCAAGTAATGCCTGCGTGGTGTTGCCTTCCAGACTGGCGTGCGGGGTCGAACGACCACAGCCGCGCTGGTCAAACAGCACTATGCGGTAACGATCCGGGTCAAAAAACTGCCGGTGCCAGGGTTCACAACCGCCGCCCGGCCCACCGTGTACAAACAGCACGGGTATGCCGGCCGGATTACCGCATTCCTCTATGTACAGCGCATGGGGCGCCTCAACCTTCAGTGTATGACGGACATAGGGTTCGACGGGGGGGTAGAGCGCTCGCATGCGTTGTATTTTGACATAAAAAAAGGCGTGCAAAGCACGCCTTTTCCGGATTGCAGCCGGTGCTAGATAAACAGGCAGATGTCGGAATCCTTGGCGACCGGCAGGAAGTAGGTCGCGCCAACATAGTCGGTGACTTCCGGGATAAACTCGCCCTGGTCGAAACCGAACACGTCCACCGTCATCTGGCAGGCAACCATCTTCACGTCAGCTTCGACGCACAGGTCACGCAGTTCTTCGACAGTGGCAACACCCTTGTTCTTGAAGGTCTGCTTCATCAGTCCGGTAGCCACCTTTTCAAAACCGGGAACACCGGCCATCAACAGGTTAGGCATTGGCCAGTCAAAGTCCTGGAACCACTTGGGACCAAACGGCATTTTCATTGGCATGGCCGGGTTACCCAGCGGGCTGACCAGCGTATTGCTGAGATCTTTCTTGAGCAGCAACAGACCGTAGAAAGTAAAGAAGATCGAGGTATCCCAACCCAGCGCGGCTGAAGTCGAGGCGAGGATAAAGGGCGGATAGGCCCAGTCCAGCGTACCTTTGGTAGCGATAATCGACATCGCAGGTGTACGTGCTTCATCAATGCTCTGCAATTTTGCCGGCAGCATTTCGTCCAGTTTCTTGTTCAGCCACTCGTCCATTTGTGCTTCGTTCATATCTGACATCAGTTATCTCCTCCTAGCCGCTCTTAGATACGGATAGTTCTCTACAGAATGTTATTTAAGCGGATGCTGCGCCATTGCGTAACAGAACCGCACCCCAAAACAGAAATTCCGTGCCGCTACCGCCAGATCACGCATGGCAACCCGGAAAATATGGCAGAGGACTGGCACCCAGTGACCGAGTATAGGAGCGGAGTTTTTCGGGGTCAAACAAATGACTGCAATCGACGACACCCCCAGCGGTTGTTTCAGCACTGCTCCCAGGGCAAACCGTGAAACCGCCAGCCTCCCAGCGTGCCCCGGTGATGGTGCTCGTCCAGTTCTCCCTCGAACCCCTCGGCAACATTATAAACATTGCAGAAGCCTTCTTTTATCAAAAGGTTACCTGCCTCCAGGGAACGCTTACCGCTGCGGCAGATGAGCAGGATGGGCGCACTCGAATCAACCGCCTCATGACAAATCCCGCCGAGCACCAGTTTGCGTATCTCGGTGACAAAATTGGGATTGAGATTCCAGTCAGGGTAGTCGATCCAGGGAATGTGGATGGCGCCAACCGGATGCCCGACAAACAGGTATTCCATGTCAGAGCGCACATCGATGAGGATGCTGCGCGGTTCATCCTGTATCAATTGCCAGGCTTCCTGTGGCAAAAGTGATTTGACTTCTTCCATTGGCATGGCTCCCTCATGTGCTGCACTGCACTGAAGTATAGCGCCTTCCCGTACAGCAACGCGTCAGACAGGAATCGTCACCTACACTCAATAATTCCGACAAAATTCAGCCACAATACACCACAATCTATATTATATTAACGAATATATTTATCAAATAGTCCACCAATAGCCTAATTATCGAGATTTATTATATATGTGGAAATTGAATAAAGATTTTAGTCGTTTTCTTTTCTCAACTTCTGGATTCTCTTCAGAAACACCTTCATTTCTTTGGCTGCCTGGATATCACCGTTCCGTTGTGCCACATCAATACCCGTCAGATAAGCCTGCTCGGCCTCGGCCATGCGCCCGGCTTCGGCCAGCACCTTGCCGTATATTTTCCAGGCCGCGGAATAATCGGGGTCCTGTTCAACGGCACTGGACAGATGCATGGCGGACGTGTCCAGATCGCCCTGCTTGTGATATTCGACCCCCAGGCTGTATCTCAGCAATGCGCTATCCATGCCCGAGACCAGCATTTTCTCCAGATTATTGATGATGCCCATGATCAATTCGCCCCAGCGTTTTCCGCCATTCCGGATTGGCTATCCCCACTGCAATCTTCCTGCTGCGTCCCAGCTCATTTTCATACCATCCCTGATGATACTCCTGCGGCTCGACCTCGTAGACCCACCAGGCGCCATCGGCATCCTGCGCCAGCCAGTTCGCCCAGTCCGGCAGAGCGGACGCATCAGCAGGCAGCTTCATCGCCGCCAGAACGCCGGGGACAGGAGCACCAGTAAGGTGAAAATTTCCAGTCGCCCCAGTAACATGGCCAGACTCAGTATCCACTTGGCGGTGTCATTGATAGTACTGTAGTGGTAACCCACCTCGCCCAGCCCGGGACCGAGATTATTCAGGCACGCTGCAACGGCAGAAAATGCCGTAACCTGGTCCAGCCCGGTAGCCAGCAACGCCAGCATCATCAGCGTAAAACACCCGATATAAGTTGCAAAAAACCCCCAAACCGCCTCCACAACCCGCTCAGGCATGGCCTTGTTTCCCACTTTGACAGGAATCTGGGCGCTAGGGTGTACCAGGCGACTGATTTCACGCAAACCCTGCTTGAACAGCAGCAGAAAACGGATCACTTTCATGCCGCCGCCGGTGGACCCGGCGCAACCCCCGATAAAACTGATAAACAGCAGCATGACGGGCAGGAAACCCGGCCAGTGGAAATACTCCGCCGTGGTAAAGCCGGTGGTGGTGCCGATGGAGACAACCTGGAAGATTCCGTGGTGCAGGGCATCACCAAAATGTTCGAACGTACCGCTGAGATACAGGTAGGACACCGTCACAACTGCCGCCAGGCCCAACACGGCCATATAGGCGCGGAATTCCGAATCGCGAAAGTAGGCCAGCGGATTGAGTGAGCGCCAGGCAACAAAATGCAGCGAGAAATTTATCCCGGCCAGCAGCATGAAAACCACTGCCACTGTCTCGATCGCGGTACTCTGAAAGTAACCGATACTCAGATCATGGGTTGAGAACCCGCCTATCGCCACCGTGGAAAAACTGTGGGAAATGGCATCGAAAGCACCCATGCCGGCAACCCAGTAGGCCAGCGCACAGGCTACCGTCAACGTCAGATAGATATACCACAGCGCCTTGGCCGTTTCGGTAATGCGCGGTGTGAGCTTGTTGTCCTTCATCGGCCCGGGGGTTTCAGCGCGGTATAACTGCATGCCACCAATACCCAGCATTGGCAGCACGGCGACAGCCAGTACGATGATGCCCATGCCGCCCAGCCACTGTAAGTCCTGGCGGTAGAAGAGGATGGAGCGCGGCAGGTGATCGATGCCGGTAATCACGGTCGCACCGGTAGTGGTCAGGCCGGACATGGACTCAAAGAACGCGTCGGTAAAGCTCATGTGCGGATGGTCAGCGAGCGAAAACGGTATGGAGCCCACCAGCGCCAGTACCACCCAGAACAGCGATACCACCACAAATCCGTCACGCACGCGTAATTCGCGGTGTTGCCGGCGTACCGGGAACCAGAACGCTGCGCCGGTGACCAGTACGCCGCCGAAGGCGGTCAGGAAGGCATGCTGGCTGCCTTCCCCCAGCCACACCGCCAGTGCCAGCGGCGGCAACATGGTGAAGCTCGCCACCATGAGCAACAGCCCGAGAATTCGCTGAATGGTACCGAAACTCATGCGTCGGATCGTCTAGAAAAAGGTGACGCCGACCTGGAACAATCGCTCGACCTCGGCGATCTGCTTCTTGTCGATCAAAAACAGAATGACGTGATCCTCACTCTGGATAACGGTGTCGTGGTGGGCAATCAGGACTTCTTCACCACGCACCAGGGCGCCAATGGTTGTGCCCGACGGCAACTTTATTTCTTCCACCGTGCGCCCGACCACGCGCGAGGTCTTGCTGTCGCCGTGCGCCACCGCTTCAATGGCCTCGGCCGCCCCGCGACGCAGGGAGTGCACTACCGCCACGTCACCGCGCCGGATATGCGTAAGCAGACTGCCGATGGTGGCCTGCTGCGGCGACACGGCGATATCGATCGCACCGCTCTGCACCAGGTCGACGTAGGCCGGCCGGTTGATCAATGACATGACTTTGCGTGCGCCCAGTCGCTTGGCCAGCATGGCCGACAGGATGTTCGCTTCCTCGTCATTGGTCAGGGCACAGAAAACATCGGTATTTTCGATGTTCTCCTCGATCAGCAGCTCTTCGTCCGCTGCATCGCCGAGCAGCACAATGCTCGACTCCAGCTGTTCGGAGCGCAGTCTTGCAACTTCCGGATTGCATTCAATCAGCTTGACCTGGTAGGTGCCCTCGATGGCCTCCGCCAGGCGCAGCCCGATATTACCGCCACCGGCAATCATGACGCGCTTGACCCGCTTGCCGAGCGTACGCAACTCACTGGTCACCGCACGGATATGTTTACGCGCGGCAATAAAAAAGACTTCGTCATCCGCTTCGATAACTGTATTGCCTTCCGGCAGTATGGCGGTGCCGCGCCTGAATATTGCCGCCACCCTGGCTTCTACCCCGGGCATATGTTCCCGCAACTCACACAACTCCTGCCCGACCAGCGGCCCGCCGCGTACCGCCCGCACGGCCACCAGCTGTACCCGCCCGTTGGCGAAGTCCAGCACCTGCAAGGCTTCAGGCTGTTCGATAAGGCGTTCGATATAATCTGTCACCAGCTGCTCGGGGCTGATGAACACATCAACCGGCAGGGCTTCCTGGGTAAACAACTTCGGGTATCTGAGGTATTCCGGTGCACGCACGCGGGCAATCTTGATCGGTGTGTGGAACAGCGTGTAGGCCACCTGGCAGGCCACCATATTGGTTTCATCGCTGTTGGTCACGGCGAGGATCATATCGGCATCCTCGGCACCCGCGCGGGTAAGAATTTCCGGGTGTGAGGCGTGACCGACGACGGTGCGGATATCAATGCGGTCCTGCAGGTCCTGGAGGATATCGGGCCGGTGGTCGACCACGGTAATATCGTTGGCTTCGCTGGCCAGGTTCTGGGCCACCGATGAACCGACCTGGCCGGCGCCGAGAATAATGATTTTCATAGGCTGATCTCAGTCGCCGCCTTTCTTGAAATCGATCCCCAGACCGCGCAGCTTGCGGTACAGGTGCGTGCGTTCCATGCCCACTCGCTTGGCAAGCTTGCCCACGCTGCCCCCCACTTCCTGCAACTGGTGTTCGAGATAGACTTTTTCGAATTGCTCGCGCGCCTCGCGCAGCGGCAGGTCAAGCGGCAGGTCTGCACCACCCTCGCCACCCGCCACCGGTGCACGTTCGTGCTGCAGGGCGCCCTCGACTTCTTCCAGTTCGATGACCGGCCCCTGGCCGAGGATGAGCAGTCGCTGAACCATATTCTTCAGCTCGCGGATATTGCCCGGCCAACTGTAGTGGCGCAGCCGGTTCTGGGCAGCGATGGAGAATTCGCGATAAGGCAGGTTTTCCTGTACCACGAAACGGTCCACATAGTAGTTGAGCAGTTCGGGGACATCCTCGCTGTGCTCACGCAGCGGCGGCACCGTTAGCGGGACGACGTTCAAATGGTAATACAGGTCTTCGCGGAAACGCCCGGCCTTTACCGCTTCTTCAAGGTCTGTCGAAGTGGTTGCAATCACACGGATATCCACGGGCACCGGCTCGGTCCCACCCATGCGCAGGAAGGAATGGGTCTGGAACACGCTGAGCAGGCGCGATTGTGTCTGCATGTCCATGTCGGAGATATTGCCCAGCAACAGCGTGCCGCCGTTGGCCTGTTCGAGACGCCCGTAGGTAATGTTGTTGTCTTCCTCACTGCCGAACAATTCCGCCGCCGAATGTTCCGGCGACATAGAGCCAACCGCCACCTCGACAAAGGGTTTGTCGCGCAGGCTGCTGTGCGCGTGAACATAGCGCGCCACCACTTCCTTGCCCGAACCCGGCTCGCCACTCACCAGCACCCAGGTATTGTGCTGCGCGATACGCCGCGCCTGTTCACGCAGCGCCTGCATGATGTCGCTTTTGCCGGCCGGCTCGGCAACCGGCAGCGCCTGGCGCTTGAGACCCTGGTTTTCCTGTTGCAGCTTTTCCGATTCCAGCGCCCGGTTGACCACCAGCAACAGCTTGGCCAGGGAAATCGGTTTTTCAATGAAATCGTAGGCGCCCAGACGAGTCGCCTCGACGGCTGTCTCAACGGTGCCGTGGCCGGACATGATCACCACCGGGCAGGGCAGGCCACCACCCTCGGACCATTCGCGCAGCAGGGTGATGCCGTCGACATCATCCATCCAGATATCGAGAAGAATCAGGTCAGGACGACGTTTGCGGCGCGCATGGCGTGCCGCCTCACCGCTCTCCGCAATACTGACTTCAAAACCCTCGTCTTCAAGGATTTCTTTTACCAGATTACGGATGTCCGGCTCGTCGTCTACCACCAGAATGTGTCCGGAGGACATGTGGATACCTGTAACTCGCTTGGTCAAGGAAGCCTTTATACGACATTCAAGGTGGAACTGTCGACATTACGATCAAGTGCGCCGGATTTCAGCATGGAACCGCAGTTCGATACAGGCGTGGTGGTGCCCGGTATTACGCGCACGTATCTGCCCGTTGTGCTCCTCGACAATCTTCTTGACGATGGCCAGGCCGAGACCCGAACCGCGCGTCTTGGTTGTGACGTAAGGCTCAAACAGGCGTTCCAGCACCTCGTCGGAAAAGCCACTGCCGTTGTCAGAAAAACTGATGTCGATAAAGCGGTCGCCGGCTTCCAGCACCCACTGCGAGTGCACGATCAGCTCTCCATCATCCCTGTCACGTACTGCTTCGAGCGCATTCTTGAACAGATTATGCAACAACTGGCGCATACGACCGGCATCACCGCTTATCATGGGCGCCGGTTCAACCAGATCCAGCTGAATGTGCAAGTCCGAACCCCGGTAAAGCTCGGCAACGTCACGCAATAACTCGTGCAGGTCCAGCGGTTCCAGCTGCAGCATGGGTGCGCGGGCGTAATCACCAAATGCATTGACCATGTCCTTTAATGTATCGACCTGCTGAACAATAGTCCGTGTGGCGCGATCCAGTATTTCCGCCTCTTCCTTATCCATCGATTTGAGATATTTGTGACGCAGGCGTTCTGCGGACAGCTGGATCGGCGTGAGCGGGTTCTTGATCTCGTGTGCCAGCCGCCTCGCCACTTCACCCCAGGCCGCATCACGTTGCGCACGAATCAGGTCGGTGACGTCATCAAATACCACCACCTCGCCACCGCTCAGGTCGTCGCTGACCGGAAGCGCAGTACTGCGGCACATCAATACGTGGCGACCGGCGCTGTCGAACAGTGTGACCTGCTCCTGCCAGTCGAGTTGCTGTGCCTCATGCCGCTTCGCCACCAGTGACAGTAACGGCTCAAGGAATTCGTGCCGCGCCTGGATATCCTGCAGTGACTTGCCCAGCTCGCGGGTCAAATCGATACCGAGGATCTGGCAGGCCGATTCATTTACGGTACGCAACTCACCTGCACCGTTGATACTCAACACACCCGATGACAGACTGCCAAGCACCGTTTCCAGGTAGGCGCGCTGGCTTTCCACTTCCTGCTGGCCACGCCGCGTCTGGTCACGCGCCCGCGCCAGGCGCCGGGTCATATCGTTGAAGGAACGCACCAGGAAGCCCAGCTCGTCCTCACTATCAACCGGCAACCGTTTGCTGTAGTCGCCCTCGGCAACAGCACGCGTGCCCTCGGCCAGTACGCCGATAGGCTCAACCATTCGCCGCGCCGAGTAGAATGCCACCCACACGGCAGACAGCAGGCTGAGCACCACCACCAGTGACAGGGTCAGAATATAACTGTATTTAAGCGGTGTACGCAGGTAGGCCAGCTTGCGATAACGCACGATCTGGTTTTCGACATTGCTGGCCAGCCGGCCAAGCCGCTCGGGTATCGGGTACAGTGCCTGCAGGGTGAGCGGTTCGGCTGCCCGTCTGTTGGTTACCACGGGAACCACGGCGCGCACATACAGACCGGTCTCGTCGATCGGGTCAAGACCCACATAGGACCGACCCGGCGTCAGCGACAGCATCGCCTGGTCGCTGGGGCGGTGTGGAATGATGCCTGCCCCTTCGATGCTGCTGGAGGCAACAATACGCCCATCCATACCAAACACCGTCAACTCTGTCGCACCGCTGCGCACGCGCAGATCGTAAAGCCCGAAAGGCAATGCCGTGGGCGACATCTCACCCAGTTCGGAAGCCACCTTCTCGGTCAGCCTGAGCAGGTCACCGAGCCGTATGTCGAGTGAACCGCGACTGAGTTCCAGTGCATCATCCAGTGCCTGTTCGATCTGCACGTCAAACCACGAATCAATACCCCGCTGCAGAAATTGCAGGGAGAAGTAATACACCACGGCGATGGGCAACACCGCCAGTATCACGAAGGTAATGACCAGTCGCGAGGTCAGGCGTGCGCCGGGGGCGCGCGTTCGATACTGTGACACCAGCCAGAACAGGTTGGTACTGATCAGGCCGATCAGCACCACCAGCCCCAGCGCGTTGAGCAGCAACAGCCAGGAATACATCTGGCCGAAGCGCTCGGAGTTGTGCGTGGCGTCACTCATCAGTGACAACGACACCAGCAGGATGACGAACAACACCAGCATCGGCCAGATGCCGAGACGGGAACGGTTTACGGCAGCAACGGCCATCGGTGCCAGTCGCCTTGCAGACTCCATTCTGAACCAAGATAGGCCCACACCCGGATTGGCGTAGGCAGGGCTTCAACGTCGAGGTCGGCACGCATGCGCACCCAGTATTTACGCCCGGCGCGCAGCAGGTTTTCATCGATCAATGGTAAATCGTAGACATTACCGATAAAGGCCAGCGCCGCATCCAGGGTACGGAAACTGTGCTGTGTGCCCGTACTCAGCACCTTGACCAGGTAACTCTCGGTGAGTGCGTGGTACTCCAGCTCAAACTTCTGCTCCAGTTGGGCGACGCGTTCGGGGAACAGCCATTCACGCTCACGGATCACTTCAACACTGAGCTTCAGCACCAGCGGCACACCATTGTGCAGGGCCTCCTGCAGGGTGTCATTCAGGGTGAGTTCTACACGTGCACCGACGCGGTAGACACCGTCGATGAGCAGGGTGCGGGTATCATGAATCCTGACGTCACCGGCCTGGACCGGTGTAAAAATCAGGCAACAGGACAACAACCAGAGAGACAGTCGCCAGTGGCGACGTGCCGGTAACCCGTCAGTTGTAGCTATCGCGTGCTCCGTCACAGTGCGGTCGTCGAACCTTTTATCAAACGTGCGTAATAGAATCCGTCCATACCCTGTTCACCGGGCAACAGCTGGCGTCCGACCGACTGCTTCTGGCCCCACGCCACATCCAGTGGTGATTCAGTGGCATCATTGTGTTCCGCCATAAAGGCCTCAACTACACCGGCATTTTCACAACGAAACACCGAACAGGTGACATACAACAGAATACCGCCTGGCGCGAGCAAGGGCCATAGCGCATTCAGCAACTGCCGTTGTTGCGCAGACAATGGTGGCAGATCAGACTCGCGGCGCAGCTGCCTGATATCCGGGTGACGGCGCACTACACCACTGGCGGAACAGGGCGCATCGAGGAGTATGCGGTCAAACGGCCTGCCATCCCACCACGCCCCTGCCGACCCGGCATCCGCGCACACCGTTTCAGCCTCAAGTTTCAGACGCTGAAGGTTCTCCACGACCCGCTCCAGGCGCTGAGGGGTATTATCGATTGCCAGCAAAGCGACGCCCGGCTCGATTTCAAGCATGTGCCCGGTTTTCCCGCCCGGTGCAGCACAGGCATCCAGCAGCCGCTGACCCGGCGCAAGCCTGAGCAGTCCAGCCGCAAGCTGCGCGCCGGCATCCTGTACGGAAACCGCCCCGTCACGAAAACCCGGCAGACTGTCGACCGGCACCGGGGCATCGAGCTCGATGGCGCTTTCCACAACGGGGTGCGCCCGCGCAC
Organism: Thiogranum sp.; assembly: GCF_058323355.1. Classification (NCBI taxonomy): domain Bacteria; kingdom Pseudomonadati; phylum Pseudomonadota; class Gammaproteobacteria; order Chromatiales; family Ectothiorhodospiraceae; genus Thiogranum; species Thiogranum sp. Next base: position 22,473 of record NZ_JBTTIO010000056.1, on the reverse strand, counting down.
CAATACCCGCCTCCACAAGCCGCTCAAGCAATACATCGCGGCTGGATTGCTGTGTATTGACCCGCAGCACCATGGGCGCTCGCTGGTTACTGTGCTCCAGTATCTGCTGCCAGTGCTCAGGCCAGTCGCGCTGCAATTGCCGGATCCACCAGTCCGGACTGGACCAGCGCGCCGTCGGTAGCGCATCGGCAGCCGCCAGCAGGCTGTCTGACTGGCGCAGGGCATTGCGCAAGACCCCGTTGACCAGCCCCGCTGCCCAGTGCTTGCCGGAACGCCTCGCCAGCGCCACGGTTTCACTTACCGCAGCGTGGTCAGCGGTATCCAGCATCAATACCTGGTAGAGGCCAACGAGTAACAGTGCATGCAGATCCCGGTCTTTTTTACGCAGGGATTTTTGCAACAGTTTGCCGAGTACAAATTCGAGACGCTGGCGCCAGCGCAGCGTGCCAAGCACCAGTTCGCGGGCAAATGCGCGCTGTCGCGGATCCTCGAAAGCGGCCATTTCCGTCGTCAGCAGACCCGACAGGGACTCACCCTGCTCCAGCACCTGGAACACCAGCCGGCTGGCCAGTTCACGCGGTTCACGAACACCGACTGCGCGACCTTTCATCGTGACGCATTGCCGGTTACCGGCGTGCTGCCGGCTGCGATCATGTCAGCACCAGCCCGTCGACCGAACGGGCATTGAGAAAATCTGCGGCACGCATCCGCTTGCCGCCGGGCAGCTGGATTTCGAGCAGGCGCAACCCGCCCTCCCCACAGGCCACAACGATACCGTCACGCCCGGCAGCCACCACGGCACCCGGTTCCCCCGCTGGCGCCTCGCGGGTGGCCTGCGCCACCCAGATACGCAGTTTTTCGCCCTGATAACCGGCCTGGGCAACCGGCCAGGGGTTAAAAGCACGTACCTGGCGCTCGATGTCGCGCGCACTGCGACGCCAGTCGATACTGGCCTCCGACTTGTCCAGCTTGGCGGCGTAGGTGACCAGCGATTCATCCTGGGGCACGGGGGACAGGCGACGCGTGGCCAGGTCATCGAGATGCGCGGCCAGTAGTTCGGCCGCCAGCCTGCTGAGGCGGTCGTGCAACGAGCCGCCGGTTTCATCATCACGGATTTCCGTACGCAGCTGCGCCAGCACCGGGCCGGAATCCAGCCCGGCCTCCATCTGCATCAGGCACACACCGGTTTCCCGGTCACCGGCCAGAATGGCGCGCTGGATCGGCGCCGCGCCGCGCCAGCGCGGCAACAGGGAAGCGTGCAGGTTTACACAGCCGAGCGCGGGGATATCCAGTACCGCCTGCGGAAGAATCAGCCCATAGGCCACCACGACCATAAGATCGGGTTCGAGCGCGGCCAGCGCCGATTGTTCCGTACTGTCCTTGAGGCTGAGCGGCTGGAAAACCGGGATATCGTGCTGCAGGGCAAGTTGCTTGACCGGCCCGGGACGGAGCTTTCTGCCGCGTCCCGCCGGCCTGTCAGGCTGACTGTAGACACCAGCAACATCGTGCCCGCTGTCGAGCAGTGCCTGCAGTACGGGCACGGAGAAATCAGGGGTTCCGGCGAAAACAACGCGCACAGGGGTTCAGCCGCCAGCTTTCAGCTGCCCGCAGCTGACGGAAAACAGATCATGGACGATAGCATGCCGGCGTGGAAAATCCTCCATCAGATAACAGGCTCTGCATGATGTTCAGCGCTGCTTTCCGTGTCACCCTGGCGCGCCTGCTTTTCCAGCTTTTTGCGGATGCGATTGCGTTTTAACCGGGACAGGTAATCGACAAACAGCTTGCCGTTGAGATGATCGATTTCGTGCTGAATACAAACCGCCAATAATCCGTCGGCCTCCAGTTCGAACGCCTGCCCGTCCCGATCCAGCGCCCGCACGCGGATATGTTCGGCACGCTGTACACGTTCATAGATCCCGGGCACCGACAGGCAGCCTTCGTCCATCTCCTCGACGCCGTCCTGCTCGATAATTTCAGGGTTGATGAACACCCGCGACTCATTCTGTTCACTGGACAGGTCGATCACGATCACGCGCTTGTGAACATTGACCTGGGTGGCCGCCAGGCCGATACCCGGCGCGGCGTACATGGTCTCTAACATGTCGTCGACCAGCTGGCGCAACGCGTTATCAACCCCGGAAACGGGTTTTGCCCGGGTACGCAGCCGCGCGTCAGGAAAATGGAGAATTTCGAGTTTCGCCATGTGATTTACGTCACAATCTACTATCACTATCGTGAATATACTCTAACATAGTGATCGTAGGCCTGTTTGGCTCAATCCCCGTTATTTTGTGGCGGAACAAATTTCGCTACACTCCGCGAGCCGACTGCCGTTAACTATCACCGGATAACTGCGCCAGCAGTGGGTTGGCGCGCAACACAGACAAAAAAACGGAACGCAATAAAGGGACGCCCATATGTCGATACTCAAATCGCTGGCGCTGGCTCTGGCTCTTGTGACCACAGCCGTATTCGCAGACCAGGTGGCGCTGAAGGAAGGACATCCTGACCGCTACGTGGTCGTCAAGGGGGACACCCTCTGGGATATTTCCGGGAAATTCCTCGACAGCCCGTGGTTGTGGCCGGAAATCTGGTACGTCAATCCGCAGATCGAAAACCCGCACCTGATTTACCCCGGCGACGTGATCAACCTGGTCTACGTTGATGGCAAGCCGCAGCTGCGTATACAGCGCGGCAAGGGCACCTACAAACTGTCTCCGAAAGTCCGCGCCGAACGGCTGGACAAGGCCATTCCGACCATTCCGATCGACAGTATCCAGCAGTTCCTGACCCAGCCGCTGGTGGTCGACGAAAACACCATGGAGGGTGCAGCCTATGTCGTATCCAGCGCGGGAGAACACCTGATTGTGGGTGCCGGCGACCGTGTCTATGTGCGCGGCATCAATGCTGACCAGGGTAATCGCTACAACGTCTTCCGTCCCGGAGATGCCTATATCGACCCTGACAGTGGCGAGATCCTTGGCTACGAGGCCCTGTACCTGGGCGATGGCCACAGCGAGCGTTTTGGCGACCCGGCCACGCTGAAGCTGGATCGCACCACCCGGGAAATCAATATTGGCGATCGTGTCATGCCGATGACCCAGGAAGATGTCTACGCCTATTTCACTCCGCATGCGAGCAAGGACGACGTGGACGGTACGATCATCGCCGTCGTCGATGGCGTCAGCCAGATCGGCCAGTACCAGGTTGTCGTCATCAATCGCGGCAAGCGTGAAAATATCGATGTCGGCACAGTGTTCGCCGTAGAGCAACGCGGCGCAACCATCCCGGACCAGGTCAGCGACGACAGCAATGACACGGTAAAACTGCCGGATGAACGCGCTGGCCTGCTGATGGTGTTCCGCACCTTCGACAAGGTCAGCTTCGGCCTGATCATGAAAGCCACCAGCTCACTGCACGTCGGAGACCGCATCCGCACACCCTGAGCAGCCGACACGCCAGGGACTGGCAAAAGCCGGTACCTTCGGGCATGGTAAGATCATGTTTCGAGGTAGCGGCTTTTTATTGGGAGAGGCTCAAGGATGAGATCACACCCGCAAACACCCGACCACCACGCCCGTCAATCCGATGCGCTGTTTCACTGGCTTGCCCTGATCCGTTTGCCCGGCATGGGCAGCCGCCGCATCACCCGGCTACTGGAAACTTTTGGTTCACCGGCAGCGGCGTTTTCCGCCTCACCGGAGCAGCTGCGCCAGGCCGGCGTTCCATCGGACTGCGTCGATGGCTTCCGCCAGCCGGATCTCGCGGCTATTGAAAATGATTTGCGCTGGGGTGAAGGACCTGACAACCATATTATCGGTCTGGATGACCCGCGCTATCCGTCCCTGCTGAAAAGCATCCCCGACCCGCCGTCCCTGTTGTTTGTGCACGGTGATCCCGATTACCTGGGCCAGCCACAACTGGCGATTGTCGGCAGCCGTAACCCGACACCTTCCGGCGTCGCGCTGGCCCGGGAATTCGCCGGCTACCTGGCGGACTTTGGTCTGACGATCAGCAGCGGCCTGGCAACCGGTATCGATGCCGCCGCCCACCAGGGAGCCCTGCAGGCACACGGCGGCACACTGGCCGTCACCGGCACCGGGCTGGATCGTGTCTACCCGGCCTGCCATCGCGAGCTGGCGCACCGGATTGCCGACAATGGCGCCCTGGTATCCGAGTTTCCGCCCGGCACACCGTTACAACCCTCCAACTTCCCCCGCCGCAACCGTATCATCAGCGGCCTGAGTGCTGGCACCCTGGTGGTGGAGGCCGCCCTGCGGTCCGGCTCCCTGATTACAGCCCGCCTGGCGCGCGACCAGGGCCGCGAGGTGTTCGCCATCCCGGGTTCCATCCACAACCCGCTCGCACGCGGCTGCCATGCGCTGATTCGCGAAGGTGCCAAGCTGGTGGAAACCGGCCGGCACATCCTCGAGGAGCTGGCCCCGCTGGTCGAACTGGCACGTTCGACAGCGCGTCCGTCAGCCACGCATGGCGCTGAAACGGACAAGGAAAACCCGCCAGACAAAACCCTGGAACTTGCAGCGGATTACCGGAAATTACTCGACTGCATGGGCTATGACGCCATCAGCGTCGACCAGCTTGTGCAGCGCAGCGGATTGACGCCGGAAGAGGTTTCCTCCATGCTGCTCATGCTGGAACTGGATGGCCATCTCGATTCCGGTGCCGGCGGGCGTTATACCCGTGTACGATAGAGGCCTGAAATGAAAGAAAATATGTTTGACGTGCTGATGTATCTGTTTGAGCACTATTACATGGATGAGGAAACCGATCTGAGTCCGGATCGCGAGTCCCTGCATACCGAACTGGTGGAAGCCGGGTTCCCGTCACTGGAGATCAACCAGGCCTTTGAATGGCTGGAAGGTCTTGCCGTGCAGGAACATGAAATCCAGTCGCCACAAACCGGGAATGCCATCCGCATTTTCTCGGAACGCGAATGTGAGCGCCTGGACACCGAGAGCCGTGGCTTCCTGTTGTTCCTGGAGCAGATGGGTATACTGCCGCCGGACTCCCGCGAGCGTGCTATCGAGCGTGCCATGGCGCTGGAGACCGATGACTTTGATATCGGCCAGCTGAAGTGGGTGGTTCTGATGGTGCTGTTCAACCAGCCCGGCGCCGAAGCCGCCTATGCATGGATGGAAGATCTGGTGTTTGACAGCATGCCGGGAGGCTACCTGCACTAACCGCAACGGCATACGCATTCTGTATCAAGCCGCACATTGTGCGGCTTTTTAGCTATAGAGACTATGAGCAAAAACCTCGTAATCGTGGAATCGCCCGCCAAGGCGAAGACCATCAAAAAATACCTCGGCAAGGGCTTCGAAGTCCTCGCCTCGTATGGCCATGTGCGCGATCTGGTGCCCAAGGAAGGCGCGGTGAAGCCCGACGAGGACTTCGCCATGAAGTACCAGGTCATCGAACGTAATGCCAAACACGTCGATGCCATCGTCAAGGCGCTGAAGAAAGCCGACAACCTGTACCTCGCGACTGACCCGGATCGCGAAGGTGAAGCCATTTCCTGGCATTTGCTGGAACTGCTGAAAGACCGCGGCGTGCTGAAGGACAAGGGCGCCTATCGCGTGGTATTCCACGAGATCACCAAACGCGCCATCAACGATGCCGTAGAGCACCCGCGCGAACTGTCGATCGACATGGTCAATGCACAACAGGCACGTCGCGCACTGGATTACCTGGTCGGCTTCAACCTGTCGCCGCTGCTGTGGAAAAAAATCCGCCGCGGCCTGTCTGCGGGACGTGTACAAAGCCCGGCGCTGCGCATGATTGTCGAGCGCGAGGAAGAGATCGAGAAGTTCAAGCCACGCGAATACTGGACCATCGAGGCCGACCTGGAAAAGGACAAGCAGGCCTTTACCGCCAGACTGACACACCTGCACGGCAAGAAGCTCAGCCAGTTCTCCATTAGCCGGGAAAAGCCCGCCAAACAGGCGGAAAAAGAATTACTGGAGGCCTCGAAGGGCAAGCTGACAGTCAGCACCATCGAGAAGAAGCAACGCAAGCGCAACCCGGCCGCGCCTTTCACCACCTCGACGCTGCAGCAGGAAGCCTCGCGCAAGCTCGGCTTTACCACCAAGCGCACCATGAGTGTGGCGCAGCAACTGTATGAAGGTATCGATATCGGCGCAGGCGCTGTCGGCCTGATCACTTACATGCGTACCGACTCGGTGAATCTTGCCAACGAGGCACTCGACGAGCTGCGCGAACTGATCCGGGAGCGCTACGGCGACAAGGCGCTGCCGGACAAGCCACGCCATTTCAAAACCAAGGCCAAGAACGCGCAGGAAGCCCACGAGGCGATCCGCCCGACGTCGGCGAAGAACATCCCTGAAGCCATCAAAAAGCACCTGAGCCCGGACCAGTACAAGCTCTATAACCTGGTCTGGAAGCGTACTGTCGCCTGTCAGATGAAACACGCCACCATCCACACGGTAGGCGTGGACTTCCAGGTCGGTGACGGTAACACGCTGCGCTCGACCGGCTCCACCGTTGCAGACCCCGGCTTTATGGCGGTCTATGAAGAAGGCGTGGATGACGCCAAAAAGAGTGGAGGCGAGGAAAACCGTCTGCCTCCACTGGAAAAGGGCGACATCGTCGATCTGAAAAAAATCCGCCCGGAACAACACTTCACAGAACCACCGCCACGCTACAGCGAAGCCAGCCTGGTCAAGTCGCTGGAAGAACACGGTATCGGCCGTCCGTCGACCTATGCCACGATCATTTCGACCCTGCAACAGCGCGAGTACGTGACACTGGAGAAGAAACGCTTCCAGCCCACTGACGTCGGTCGCATTGTCAGCAAGTTCCTGACCAATCATTTCACCAAGTACGTGGACTATGACTTCACCGCGCGCCTCGAGGATGAACTCGATGCCGTATCGCGTGGCGAGAAAGAATGGATCCCGTTGATGAAAGAGTTCTGGTACCCGTTCAGGGAACTGGTCAAGGACAAGGAAGAAAGCGTTTCCCGCAGTGAAGTTACCACGGAGCCACTGGGTGAGGACTGTCCCAGGTGCGGCAAGCCGCTGAATATCCGACTGGGACGGCGCGGGCGCTTTGTCGGCTGCAGTGGTTACCCGGATTGTGACTACACGCGCAACCTCGACGATGACGGCGAAAGCAACGAACCGGAAATCGTCGAAGGGCGCATGTGTCCGGAGTGTAATTCACAGCTGATCATTCGCAGCGGCCGCTACGGCAAGTTCATCGGCTGCTCGGGTTACCCGAACTGCAAATATATCGAACCGCTGGAAAAACCCGAAGACACCGGTGTGACCTGTCCAAAATGTAACAAGGGCAGTATGCTTAAACGCAAGTCGAGACGCGGCAAGATTTTCTACTCCTGTTCAACTTACCCGGACTGCGATTATGCGGTGTGGAATGAACCGGTGGAAGGCCCGTGCCCCGAATGCAACTGGCCAATCCTGACCATCAAGACCACCAGGAAACGCGGCACCGAACGCGTCTGTCCACAGCAGGACTGCTCCTTTGTCGAACCGTTTGAGCTGGACGAAGCCGAAGAGACCAGTAACGCCGATTGAACCGTTTTCCGTCACACTGGCAGATTTCACTGGCAGCGCGCTGTATCCGTCGCGGCGGCATTCTCGCCTACCCGACTGAAGCCGTGTTCGGGCTGGGCTGCGATCCCGCCAACCCCCGCGCCGTGATGCAGTTACTGGCACTCAAGCAACGCCGGCCCGAAAAAGGCCTGATTCTGGTCGCCGCGTCCCTGCAGCAACTGCGGCCCTGGATCGCAGCCGTTCCTCGCAAACTGCTGCGCCGCCTTGAGTCGAGCTGGCCCGGCCCCTACACCTGGCTGTTACCCGCCGCCGAACATTGCCCGGACTGGCTGACTGGCGGCCGCGAAACGATTGCCGTACGTGTCAGCGCTCACCCGGTCGTACAGCGCCTGTGCAAGGCCACTGGCTGCGCCATTGTCTCCACCAGCGCCAACAGGGAGGGCAGGGCCCCGGCTCGCTCACGGCTGCAAATCCGGCTACGCTTCCCGGCCGGGATCGATTATTGTCTGCCCGGGGAGCTGGGTGGACTGAAACAACCCACCCGTATCCGCGACCTTGTAACAGGCCGCGTCATCCGCTAACGGAAAGCACATGCCGCATACAGACAACGACAGTCCCGACATCACCCCCGTGCGGGACTATCTGATGGGGCTGCAGGACCGTATCTGTACAGCCCTGCAGGCCTTTGAACCCGAAAAACCCTTCCGGGAAGATAGCTGGGTCCGTGAGGAAGGCGGCGGTGGCCGCTCCCGGGTACTGGAAGACGGCGCCGTATTCGAGAAGGCCGGCATCAACTTTTCCCACGTCCACGGCGGACAACTGCCTGCCTCCGCGACTGCACACCGACCGGAACTGGCGGGTCGCCGTTTCGAGGCGCTCGGCGTGTCGCTGGTGATACACCCGCGCAACCCCTATGTACCGACCTCACACGCCAACGTGCGTTTTTTTATTGCTGAAAAAGAAGGCGCTGCGCCAGTGTGGTGGTTCGGCGGCGGTTTCGACCTGACACCCTACTACGGGTTCGAGGAAGACGCCGTACACTGGCACCGCACGGCCAGGGAAGCCTGCGCTCCCTTTGGCGACGACCTGTATCCTCGCCTGAAACAATGGTGTGATGAATACTTCTATCTGAAACACCGCAATGAACCACGCGGTATCGGCGGTCTGTTCTTCGACGACTACAACGCACCGGGCTTTGCCGACAGCTTCGCCTTCATGCGCAGCGTTGGCGACCATTACATTCCGGCCTACGTGCCGATTGTGGAAAAACGCAAGGAACTGCCCTACAGCGAGCACGAACGCGACTTTCAGCTCTACCGGCGCGGACGCTATGTGGAGTTCAACCTGGTGTATGACCGCGGCACCCTGTTCGGCCTGCAGACCGGCGGGCGCACCGAATCCATTTTGATGTCACTGCCGCCACTGGTGAAATGGCGTTATGACTGGCAGCCTGAAGCGGGCTCAGCCGAAGCTGTGCTTTACGATACCTTCCTGAAAGCACGGGACTGGGTATAGGGAGATCTGAATAATTCGTCAGGCCCTCCCTAGTGCAGGCCACCTTCACGAGCCATCTTTGACTCCTTCAACTTGACCCGCAACAGGTTCAGACCCTCAAGATAGGGCACAGTATTGTTGGCACGGATCACGTCGCGGCCCTCCTTGCTGCCGGCAAAACGAATGAATTCCCTGACCCTGTCAGCGTGCTCGCTTCGCTTGTTATACACCAGGTACAACGGGCGGTAGAGCAGGTATTCCCCGGTGCGTACATTCTCGTAGGTCGGCGACTTTCCGTTCAGGTCAAGAATCCTGACGTTGCGCTTGCGCGCGCTGCTGATACCCGAAATAGCAATGGTTCCCGGCTCGCTTTCCACCTTCTTTTCCAGCGGACCCGAGGAGTCAAACCATTCACTGGCGGCAAAATCCTGGTCGTAATTATCGAAAAGCAACTTGCGCGCCGTACTGCCTACGCCAGAAATCTTTCCCTTGCGCGCCAGCAGCTTTATCGGCATGTCATCGCCGCCCAGCTGCTTCCAGTTAGTAATCTGACCGAGATAGACCTTGCGCAAATCCTCAAGGGAAATATTGCCTACCGGACTGTCCTTGTGCACGATGGCAACCAGCGCATCCCAGGCAACCGGCACCTGTACGATACCGCTCTCTTCGGCAATACCGCGAATTCGACGCCGGCAACTGCCACCAATGTCAGCGGACAGACTTGCCACATCACGAATACCGCGCGTCGCCCCGCCACCCTGAACGTCAATAACAATTCCGGTCTTTTTCTCGTAAGCTTTGGCAAGCGACACGAGATAGGCTTTCTTGGAAATACCACACCCGACCCAGTGCAGGGCGGGCTGCTGTTCGGCCAGCACCGGTTGCACCATGATTGGCGAAAAAAGCACCAACATCAAACCTGTAAAAAACCTGTTCATCCTGTTCCCCTTTTCCATTGCATCCTGTCCCAGGGAAGTAGCGGCAGCTTCCAGTCAAAGTTAATACCTCATAAATCGGCGGGCTGACCGCCTCCTTTGGCTGGTATACTTCTGTAACAGACTGAATCAAACGAGAAAACACAGGGATATCGACGATGAAGAAATGGCAATGCGTGGTCTGCGGATTTATCTATGACGAATCCGAGGGCTGGCCGGATGACGGCATCGCAGCGGGCACCCGCTGGGAAGATGTTCCGGAAGACTGGGAATGTCCGGACTGTGGCGTATCCAAATCTGACTTCGAAATGGTCGAGATTTAGCTGAAGACAAAAAAAACCCCACCAAAGCGGTGGGGCGAAAAACGCTTTTCAGCGTCGGAGGAGTCAGTCACACAACAATGAAGCCGTTTGATTTGGATTGCGCCTTCAGTGAAGAAGACGCAGTCCGAATCGAGTTCCATCCATGGATCGGGATTGTCGACCTTGTCCTTGATAGCGGTCGACCCGGCAAATACTTTAGCCATCCATTGGCTGCCGCTTCCCGTCCTTGCCAGAAGTGAATGCAAGCACAGTGCCAACTTCCTGAAAAGTTCGCATGCTACTGTTAATCCTGAACTTCCGTAATTTTACCGAAACGGCGCTAACGATTTTTTGACGTGGATCAACCGGGTGAACGGTGGAAAACCGCCGGACTCCCGGCGGCTGAATGCCGGAATCCAGGAGCCTGTCGGATTCAGGCAATCGTAGCGAGCATGGTGGGAGAGTGCGTCCGACAGGCTCCTAGCCCAGCGTATCGCGATGTTTGTTTTCAGCACCATCGTGTGGCTTGCCCGGCCCGGTCAATTTGTCAATCACAGCGGCTTCCTTCAGCAGTGCGTCCAGGCCGCACGGCTCTGCGCTGTTTCCGGACAAGGGTAAAACGGCCAGCGCCTGGTGTCGTTTCATCACGCGGAAATAATCGTCCGCTGGCAACAGGTGCGCGGCGAGGGTAAAACCCGCATTGAGATGCTGTCGTGCAGCCGGGTGTTTTCGTGCCACTAGCAGCTGGCCATAACAAAGCTCCAGCAACGCACGTTCAAAATCATCGCAGGCGCCAGCCACAAGACTGCGGTACGACATTTCCGCATCACGCCCTGACCAGTAACGCGCGACCAGTTCAGCCAGGCGTTCACGAAAATGCAGCTGCACACGACTGGATGAACCCCGTGATGGTGACTGCAGTCGTTTCGCCCAGTACTCCGCCTGCCCGGCATCCAGCGGCTCGCCGTACCAGTCGGCCAGCGACAACGGGTTATCTGACAACAACTGCAACAATGGCTCCGGTGTCCGCAAAATCACACCCCGCAACATAGTTCTGCAACAACACACAGGGTACACTGTCGCCATTCGGGTTCCTACGATCAACAGGGAGTCATAACGTGTCCGAATTTGAAACCGGCCGTGGCCGCTATCCGGGTGTACGCATGCGGCGTATGCGGCGTGACGACTTTTCACGCCGCCTGATGCGCGAATCACGACTTTGTGTCGATGACCTGATCTGTCCGCTGTTTGTCCTGGAAGGCAGCAGGCAACGCGAAACCATCGGCTCCATGCCCGGCGTGGAACGCCTCAGTATTGACCTGCTGCTGGAGGAAGCCGCCAGCCTGTACGAACTGGGTGTGCCGGCCGTTGCGCTGTTCCCGGTGACCCCGCCCGAGGCCAAGAGCGATGATGCTGCAGAAGCCTTCAACCCGGACGGCCTGGCGCAGCGTGCTGTGCGTGAACTGAAACACCGGCTGCCGGAACTCGGCGTGATTACCGATGTGGCGCTCGATCCTTTCACCCGCCACGGACAGGATGGCCTGATTGATGAAACCGGCTACGTGCTTAACGATGAAACCGTCGATGTGCTGGTCAAGCAGGCACTGTCCCACGCAGAAGCCGGCGCGGATATCGTTGCTCCATCCGATATGATGGACGGGCGCATCGGCGCTATCCGCCATGCGCTGGAAACCGCGGGACACCACAACACGCGTATTCTGGCCTATGCCGCCAAGTACGCCTCGAGCTTTTACGGCCCGTTCCGTGATGCCGTGGGCTCGGCCGCCAGCCTCGGCGCCGGCAACAAGTACAGTTACCAGATGGACCCGGCCAACAGCGATGAAGCCCTGTGGGAAGTCAGTCTCGACCTGGAGGAAGGCGCTGACATGGTAATGGTCAAACCCGGCATGCCCTACCTCGATATTGTGCGCAGGGTGAAAGACCAGTTTGGCGCGCCCACGTTCGTCTACCAGGTGAGCGGGGAATACGCCATGCTCATGGCTGCCGCTCAAAAAGGCTGGCTGGATGAAAAAGCGGTCATCATGGAATCGCTGCTGGCATTCAAACGCGCCGGCGCCGACGGCATCCTTACCTATTTCGCCAAACGTGCCGCGCAGTGGTTGCGCGAACCATGAGTGAGGCCGAACGTATCGACCGTTACGCTGTCATGGGTAACCCGATTGCCCACAGCAAGTCACCACAGATCCACCGCATGTTCGCTGAACAGACCGGCCAGTCGCTGCGCTACGATGCCCTGCTGGTGCCGGAAGACGGGTTTGCCGATGCCGTTGCACACTTCCTGTACCGCGACGAAGGCAAGGGACTCAATATTACCGTGCCCTTCAAGCAACAGGCCTGGGAACTCGCTGACCGCCTGAGCGAACGTGCCGAGCCGGCCGGTGCAGTGAACACCCTGATGCTGAAAGACGGCACACTGTACGGTGACAATACCGACGGCACCGGCCTGGTACGCGACCTGACCCGCAATCATGGTGTGGCACTGAAAGGCAAACGTATCCTGATACTGGGCGCCGGCGGCGCAGCACGCGGCGTACTGCTTCCCCTGCTTGAACAGCAACCCGTGTCCCTGCACATCGCCAACCGTACCGTGTCACGCGCCCGGGAACTGGTGGAGCAGTTTGCGGATTACGGTGAACTCAGTGCAAGCGGTTTCGACCTATTGTCGGACAGCTTCGATATTATCATCAACGCAACGGCTGCAGGTCTTGGTGGCGAAGTCCCGCCCTTGCCTGACGGCATTATCAGTGACCGCAGCCTGTGCTACGACATGATGTATTCCCCGGAACCCACCGCTTTTGTTCGCTACTGCACTGAACGCAAGGCCGCAAAAGCCATTGATGGGCTGGGCATGCTGGTGGAACAGGCGGCCGAATCGTTTTACCTGTGGCGTGGCGTGATGCCGGATACACAACCGGTCATCGAAGCACTCGGAAATGCGGGTTAGCGCATCGTCACCAGCTCTTCCGCGCTGGTAGGGTGTATCGCCACCGTTTCATCAAGATCTTTCTTTGTGGCACCCATACGAATGGCGACCGCAAACCCCTGCATCATTTCATCGGCACCCGGCCCGATAACGTGACAGCCCACCACCTTTTCCCGCGCCCCGACCGTGACCAGCTTCATGGCGGTCTTCTGCTTGCGCTCGGTGAGCGCGTTATACATGGCGGTGAAGCGCGTCTGGTACACCTTGACCGCCTCACCGTGCTGGTCGCGTGCTTCGCTTTCCGTCAACCCGACAGTACCGATAGGTGGATGACTGAACACCACAGTGGCAATATTTTCATACGGCAAATACCGCTCTGTCATGCCACCGAACAAACGGTCCCCAAGCCGGCGTCCTGCGGCAATGGCAACCGGTGTCAGTTGCGCACGCCCGGTCACATCGCCGATGGCGTATATGCCGGGCACATTGGTATTCTGAAACTTGTCGGTGGGAATATAGCCACCAGCATCCATTTCAACACCGGCACTGTCCAGTGACAACCCGGCCGTCAGCGGGTATCGACCAATGGCCCAGATCAGTTCATCAAACCCCACCAGGCGCTGACCATTCTCGCATTCGATGAGCAGCGTGCCATCATCGGCCCGACACACTTCGTTGACCTGGGTGCGGGCGAGTATATCGATTCCATCGCCGAGCATCTCTTCCATGAGGTTCTCGCGCAGCATGGCTTCAAAATCCCGTAACAGGTGTTCCCGGCGCAGCAGCATGGTGACATCCGAGCCCAGCGCATTGAGCATGCCGGCCAGTTCCACGGCAATATAACCTGAACCCACAACGGCAACCCGGCGTGGCAGGTCTTCCAGTTCAAAAAAACCGTCTGACGTTATCCCCAGCTCGGCGCCGGGCGTATCCGGCAGCAGGGGTGCTCCGCCCGGAGCGACAACAATATGATCGGCCGTGTAGTGTCTACCTTCCACTTCCAGCGTACGCGCATCGACAAATCGTGCTTCGCCAACGATCTCGTCAATATTCGAGTCGGCCAGATAGGTGTGGTACCAGTCGTTAATCCCGCGAACATAGTTATCGCGTTTCGCCTTCAGTATTTTCCAGTCAAACGCTGTTTCACCCGCGCGGAAACCATAGTGTTGCGCATCCTCCAGCGTGTGCGCAATGCCTGCACCGAACCACATGACCTTCTTGGGTACACAACCGACATTCACACAGGTGCCGCCCAACGGGCCTTTTTCAACCACGGCACAGCGAGCACCGTAACGCGCCGCACGTTCCGCAACCGACAGTCCTCCACTACCACCACCGATTGCAATCAGGTCATAATGCTGGCTCATTACACACACCCCGTTGTTGAACAGGGGTTGCATTCTACTGGAAAGCCGCCGAGACACCATGAATCCCTTACTGGAATTGACTGAACTGCCCGCCTTCGACCGGATCCGCCCGGCGCACGTGGAACCCGCCGTAGACCAGGCACTGGCCGACACCCGTGCCGCTATCGAAACCCTGTTACAGGCAGGGCCTCCCTGGAACTGGGACAACACCCTGGCACCACTCGAGCTGGCACTCAACCGCCTGCAGCGCGTGTGGTCACCCGTGAGCCATCTCAACGCGGTGATGAACAATGATGACCTGCGTGCCGCCTACAATGCCTGCCTGCCAAAACTCAGTGCTTTCGAAACCGAACTGGGGCAGCACGAAGGGCTATACCGGGCAATCAGGGCCATAGCCGACGGTGACGCATTTCACACCCTGAACACGGCACAGCAGCAATCCATCCGCCACCGGCTGCGTGACTTCAGGCTGATGGGTATTGAACTGGACAAGGATGCACAGGCGCGCTTCAAGGATATCCAGCAACGGCTGTCCGAATTACAGTCGCGCTTCCAGGAAAACCTGCTGGACGCGACCCATGGCTGGAACAAGCTCGTCACGGATGAAACCGTATTGTCAGGGCTGCCGGAATCCGCACGCGAGCTCGCGCGTCAACAGGCTGAAAAGGAAAACGTCGAGGGCTGGCTGTTCACCCTCGACGTCCCATCCTACTTCCCCGTTGTAGCCTATGCCGATAACCGTGTCTTGCGCGAGGAACTCTACAGCGCCTACATGACACGCGCCTCTGATGCCGGCCCCAACGCCGGGCAATGGGACAATACGGCCCTGATGGATGAAATCCTCGCACTGCGCCATGAGTCCGCACGCCTGCTGGGATTCGAAAATTATGCCGAGTATTCACTCGCGACCAAAATGGCCGATTCGCCACAACACGTTATCGCGTTCCTGAATGAACTCGCGGAACACTCTCTTGAACCTGCGCGCAAGGACATGAATGCCTTGCGTGAGTTTGCCCGCGAACAGGGCGCAGACTACACGCTACAGGCCTGGGATGTGCCCTACTGGTCGGAGAAGCTGCGCAAACATCAGCATGATCTTTCGCAGGAAATGCTCAAATCCTGGTTCCCTGACACACGCGTGATACAGGGGCTGTTCGATGTGGTGGAACGCTTGTATGGCATACGCATCAGCGAGAGAAACAATGTTGCGACCTGGCACCCGGATGTGCGCTTCTTCGACATCCACGATGCCAGCGGAAATCTGCGCGGCAGTTTCTACCTCGACCTCTATGCACGTGCCGGCAAGCGCGGCGGCGCGTGGATGGACGAATGCACTTCGCGGCTGGTAATGCGTGACCTGCAGCAACCCCCGGTAGCCTACCTGACCTGCAACTTCTCACCGCCAGTCGGTGACCGTCCTGCACTGCTCACGCACGATGAAGTCACCACCCTGTTCCACGAATTCGGCCACGGCCTGCACCATATGCTGACGCGAATCGATTACCCGAGCGTGTCGGGTATCAATGGTGTGGCCTGGGACGCTGTTGAACTGCCCAGCCAGTTCATGGAAAACTGGTGCTGGGAACGCGAACCGATCAACCTGATCTCCGGCCACGTCGAAACCGGCGAAGCGCTGCCCGATGAGCTGTTCGAGCGCATGCGTGGTGCACGTAATTTCCAGTCCGCCATGCAAATGGTCAGGCAGCTGGAGTTTGCCCTGTTCGACATGCGCATCCATGCCGAGTACCGGCCACATCAGGGCACACGGATCTACGCCACCCTCAACCAGGTTCGCGAGCAGGTTGCCGTGGTACCGGCGCCCGACTTCAACCGTTTCGCGCACGGCTTCGCGCACATTTTCGGCGGCGGCTATGCCGCCGGCTACTACAGCTACAAGTGGGCCGAGGTTTTGTCTGCGGATGCCTATTCACTGTTCGAGGAAACCGGCGTCTTCAGTCGCGAAAGTGGCAAACGTTTCCTGGAAAACATTCTCGAGAAAGGTGGCTCGGCCGACCCCATGCAGTTATACCGTCAGTTCCGCGGCCGCGAACCGGACATTCACGCACTGCTCAGGCATAGTGGACTGGAGGCCTGAGCCGCCAGACATGCGCGGTCTGTCGCTTGCGGTACAATAACCTTCAGGACCAGCCCCGGGAACCCTTATGCACTACCAGGATCTACGCGACTTCATTAAACAACTGGAAGCCGCCGGACAACTCCAGCGCATCAGTCATCCGGTTGACCCGAATCTCGAGATGACCGAGATCTGCGACCGCACCCTGCGGGCCGGTGGCCCCGCATTGCTGTTCGAGCATCCTGTCGGCTCGGAGATCCCTGTACTTGCCAACCTGTTTGGCACCGCGCAACGTGTCGCTGCCGGCATGGGTGCGGACTCCGTCACTGAACTGCGTGAAATCGGCAAACTGCTGGCCGCACTCAAGGCGCCTGAACCGCCGAAAGGCATGAAAGATGCCTGGGACAAGTTGCCGCTGTTTCGCAAGGTGCTGGATATGGCGCCAAAGGTGCTGAAGAAAGCACCCTGCCAGCAACATATCATCGATGCCGGTGCCGTCGACCTTGGCAAGCTGCCGATCCAGACCTGCTGGCCGGAGGATGCCGCGCCGCTCATCACCTGGGCACTGGTTGTTACCCGTGGCCCGGAAAAGGAGCGCCAGAACCTGGGTATCTACCGGCAACAGGTGTTGTCACGCAACAAGGTCATCATGCGCTGGCTGCCACATCGCGGCGGGGCGCTGGACTACCGGGACTGGCAACAGGCACACCCCGGCGAACCCTTCCCCGTCGCCGTTGCGCTGGGCGCTGACCCGGCCACTATCCTGGCGGCCGTTACACCGGTTCCCGACGCCCTTTCTGAATATGCCTTTGCCGGTTTGCTGCGTGGCGCAAAAACCGAACTGGTAAAATGCCACACGCTGGACCTGCAGGTACCGGCCAGTGCCGAATTTGTCCTGGAAGGTCACATTCATCCTGGCGAGGAAGCCCTGGAAGGACCGTTCGGCGATCACACCGGCTACTACAATGAGCAGGAACGTTTTCCGGTGTTCACCATCGACTGCATCACCCACCGCGACAGGCCCATCTACCACAGCACCTATACCGGTCGGCCACCCGACGAACCTGCCATCCTTGGCGCTGCCCTTAACGAGGTATTCGTACCGATACTGCAAAAACAGTTTCCTGAAATCACCGACTTCTACCTGCCGCCGGAAGGCTGTTCCTACCGTATCGCCTGCGTGAGCATGAACAAACAGTACCCCGGGCACGCCAAGCGAGTGATGTTCGGCGTATGGAGTTTTCTTCGCCAGTTCATGTACACCAAGTTCGTCATTGTCACTGACGACGATGTGAATGTCCGCGACTGGAAAGATGTGATCTGGGCCATGACCACACGCATGGATCCGGCGCGTGACGTCACGCTGGTGGAAAACACGCCTATCGATTACCTGGACTTCGCCTCACCGGTATCCGGCCTTGGCAGCAAGATGGGGATGGATGCAACATCCAAATGGGAGGGCGAAACCGATCGCGAATGGGGGCGCCCGATCAGCATGGACCCGGACACCCGGGCCCGGGTCGACGCCATGTGGGACAAGTTGGGGATACGACTGGACTAACGCCGGTTTTCAGTTCGATTCACACAGCAGGCTGTTGTCCCCTTCGGCACTCACCGCCATCTCTTCGAGGAACTTCAAAACCAGCAGGCTGTTCGTTTCCATACCATCAAGTTCGTGCAGCGCCTGGTCAATATTGCCTTCGTGGTACTGCGCCAGCGCCTCCAGCGCGTGACGATGAACAGCGCGGTGCGGCTCTTCCAGCTCGCGGTAACCGGGCAAGCTGCTGAAACAACCGTGACCCTCGCCTTCGTAATACCACTGGCCAAGACGGCAACGGGTGTGGTCGGCAAACTCTTCGACACGCTTGTCCGACACGCCCATCAAGACCTGGTAGACAGCAAACTTGTATACAAGGTGATCTGTCTTGGCGAGCTCCACAAAACTTCTCAGGGCACCGGCAGAGATCACACCTTCCATGTCCCGGGACAACTCAAGTATGGAACTCATACCCGAGCTTGCATCATTACCAATCCTGCACAACTCTGACGATTGCTCTGCCATGGTCGCCATTTTATTCTGCGTGGTGCTGGTTTCTTCCTGGATTTTTGCTACCTGTGTAGCAATTTCCTGGGTCGCCTCGTTGGTACGCTTGGACAAATTTCGTACCTCGTCTGCCACCACGGCAAACCCGCGCCCGTGCTCACCGGCACGTGCTGCCTCTATAGCGGCATTCAGCGCCAGGAGATTTGTCTGCTCGGAGATCTCGGTGATCAGGTTGACGATATTACCGATGGCATCGGCACGGTCATTCAGGCCTTCGACATTACTGACCGCTTCGTCTACCGATGAGGATACCTGGCGCAGGTTCCTTACCATTTGTTCCGTGCCCTCACGCGCTGTAACGGACACGCTTGCAGCCTTGATGGCAACGGTCTTTTCAC
This sequence comes from Thiogranum sp., assembly GCF_058323355.1. NCBI lineage: Bacteria > Pseudomonadati > Pseudomonadota > Gammaproteobacteria > Chromatiales > Ectothiorhodospiraceae > Thiogranum > Thiogranum sp. The sequence continues at coordinate 3,359 of NZ_JBTTIO010000056.1, read as the reverse complement.
TGGCCAGGCTTCCTGCAAGCTGCGCCAGTGTCGACTGGAGCTCGGTCAGGCTGCGGCCAAAATTATGGAAATTCCGGTACAAACCATCAGCCATTTGCAGCCTTGCCGCAGATTGTTGCTGGTCAGCCGTGGCGGCATCCAGTTGCTCCTGCATCCGTTCCAGCATGGCATCCTTTTCGGCAAGTTGACTGCTCAGTCGCTGGATTTCTTTCCCGGCATCCGCCAGCTGTGCACGAGTACGCCCAAAAATTGCCATGTTTTCAACCTCACTGTCAGTAAATCTGTTTTTATTCCGACCATCATAGCGGCCATCATATTGCTGCCTTTACCCATTAAAGTCTGTACCTGACCCGGCCGAATAACCGTCAAACCCATGACGCGGCAGGGCTTTCACCTGTTATTTTTCATTCACCGGCGTGTAACCTGCCAATCCGTTGGCGACCGGCATCCGCTTTTATGCCTGCCTCCATACAAACCCTGCACAGGGGGCAAATACAGGCGCAATTTTTGCATCAACAATATCTTGCACTAAGCTTTAACCTGTTCCATTCGTAGCTGTGAGGATGAGGATTATGAGTAACCGACTGTACCGGCTGTTGTTTGGCTTGTTGCTGCTGGTCGCGCTCTACTTTGACCTGTACCCGCTAATCTACACCCTGATGGGCATGGCTGTTTTTGAAGCCGTGACCAATCTGCGTGTCCCGCTGATCGTTACCCGGCTGCGCGGCACCACATCGCCTGACAACACGGAAGGCTGCCTCGGCATTGCCTTTCGCACCCGCACAAATTTCGAAGCCGAGCGCGGCTGGCGCCTGCTCGTTGCCGGCATGCTCGCCATCGGCCTGTTTCTTTTCCCGGGGCCATTGTGGTTCTTCCCCTGGTTCATCGGCTTTGCCTTGCTCGGCGCCGGCGTCAGTGGCGTATGTCCCATGTTTCTCGCGCTGAAGTGGACCGGAATGCGATGACGACACCGCCTCACAATGAGGCCGTCCACGTCGGTCTGCCACTCAAAATTGCCGGTATCGTCTTCTGGGGCCTGGTCACCATCGGCCTGTTGATGGTTGCCGCGGCCATGCCATGGATGGAACGAATTGCCGTACTCGAGCACGACACACTACCCCGGCAAATTGTGACGTTTGTACAGGACAGGTTTGAAAATAGTCCCGACACAACACTGGACTCGCTGCAAGAACCCCTCATGTCGCTGATGCAGGAACTGGATATCCCCGCGGTACGCATTCAACACGGTGTCGATAGCCGAACGTTCGGCAAACCGCAAGACGACCTGGACAGTGACACAACCCGCCTCTCTGCCGCTGACTTGCAGGCCGGACATGCTGCGGATGTTGTGATCACGGTCTACCAGCAAAACATCGCACAGGTACAACTCCAGCGAAAGAAACAGCTGATGCTCGCCCTCGGCATCAGCTTTTTTGCCTTTGGGCTCATTATTCAGTGGATTCTGCAAAAGGTTATTACCCGACCTTTTCACCAGATGATTAAAACTGCCGAATCCTGCTCACAGGGCAACAACGCCCGCTTCGATGAAACCCGCTCGGATGAATTCGGCTACCTGTCCCGCTTCATCAACAAGGCCATGGCGACACTGCAGGCGCGTCAGTCGGAACTCAGCGATGCGCTGCAACGCGCCCAGGCAAGCGAGCATGCACTGTTTGAGGAAAAACGTCGTGCCGAAGTTACCCTGAACTCTATCGCGGAGGGTGTCATCACCACAGACCGGCAGGGGAAAATCCGTTTCATGAATCCGGTTTCCGAGAAACTGTCCGGCTGGACCCAGGAAGAAGCTACCGGCCGCCCGATTGACGACATCATTCACCTGATCGATGAGCAGAACGGTAAAACCATCCCCTGTGCCATCAACACCAGCCTGCGCAGGAATCAGGTCGAACGTAACCTGCAGGGACGCATGCTGGTTCGCAAGGGTGGCGAGGAAATCGCTGTTGCTGAATCTGCCGCACCCATGCACGACGCGCAGGGAAATACTGTCGGTGCCGTGCTGGTCTTTGACGATGTACGCCAGACACGTGAACTGACCCGCCAGCTGTCTCACCAGGCCTCTCACGATGCATTGACCGGGCTGCTGAATCGTCGCGAGTTCGAAAACCGTCTCCAGCAGGCGCTGGAAAACACGCGCAGCAACGGTGCACACTACGCGCTCTGCTATATCGACCTCGACCAGTTCAAGATCGTCAATGACACCTGTGGACACACGGCCGGTGACGAACTGCTGCGCGAACTGGGCACACTCCTGCAAAAAAGGCTGCGCGACAGTGATGTGGTTGCACGGCTTGGCGGCGATGAATTCGGCATACTGTTACAGGGTTGCACCATGGACGATGCCGAAATCCTCGCCGGTGAAGTCCGCCAGGCAATCCGTGCACTGCACTTTGTGTGGGATGGCAAAACCTTTTCGGTTGGCGCAAGTATCGGCATTGTCCCGCTTTCCGCTTCAACCCAGAGTGTTGCCGAGGCATTGTCCTCAGCCGACGTCGCCTGTTATGCCGCCAAGGAACAGGGTCGTGACAGGGTTCATGTCAGCGAACCGGATGACAAGGAACTGAGGCGTCACCGCAGTGAAATGCGCTGGGTAGGTCGAATTCGCGAAGCACTGAAAGAAAATCGCTTTACCCTGTACCGACAGTCCGTGGTGCCCGTGGACTGCAGTCATCAGCTTGATACACACACCGAGCTGTTACTGAGAATGCTGGGCGAGGACGGCAAGCTGATTCCACCCGGTCGATTCCTGGGCGCCGCCGAACAGTATGGGCTGATGCCTGACATCGACCGCTGGGTTATCCAGCACTCGCTTCAATGGCTGGCCGGCGAAATACAGTATCACCACTCCAGCATCACCATGGCGGTGAATTTATCAGGGCAATCTCTTACAGCACATGGCTTTCTTCCCGATGTCGTTGAGCTGATTCGCGACAGCCAGGTGCCGCCTGAACAGATCTGCTTTGAGATTACCGAGACAGCGGCTATTGCCAACTTCGAGCTGGCAGTTAAATTCATGCGCCTGCTGCATGAAATGGGCTGCCGGTTTGCACTGGACGATTTCGGCAGTGGCATGTCGTCGTTTGCTTACCTCAAGCAATTGCCGGTCGACTACCTGAAGATCGACGGCAGTTATGTTCGTGACCTTCTGCATGATCCGGTCGATCGCGCCATGGTCCAGGCGGTCAACCAGATTGGCCATGCCATGGGTATACAGACCATCGCAGAGTATGTCGAGGAACACTCCATCCTGGGTGAACTTGCAGCCATTGGTGTGGATTACGCCCAGGGCTATGCGATCGACAAGCCGCAGCCGCTGGTCTTCGCCCGCGACAGCCAGGACG